>CAYFVX010000466.1:0-4390 GCA_964346425.1 uncultured Chloroflexaceae bacterium
TGTCACCGTGGTGAAGCTGGCTGCGCAAAGGAAGAAACGCACACACCCGCCTGCCAGTGCTCTCTCGTGGGTTTTGTGGTTTGTGCGGCTTCGCCGCACAAACCACAAAACCCACTCCACTCCAATCGGGTTGTAAGGGAACAGCGTTGCCCAGGGAAGATGGGAACCGTTTTGCGTAAAAAGCGCATGTTTAATAAGGAGGAATTTGTTTTATGAGCGTCACGATACAACCGCAGGACCAGCACAACCAGCAACTGGTCGCCAATGTTCATCCACATGAGTGGAAAAATCCCACCCCTGCCGACCACTACAATCTGGTGGTGATTGGTGCGGGCACGGCCGGGCTAGTCACCGCAGCCGGCGCGGCTGGCATGGGGGCAAAAGTCGCCCTGGTTGAAAAACATCTGCTCGGCGGCGATTGTCTCAATGTTGGCTGTGTGCCATCCAAAGCAGTTATCCGCTCGGCCCATGTCGTTGGCGATTTGCAAGACGCTGAACGCTTTGGGGTACGGCTGCTAGATGGGTATGAGGTAGACTTTGCCACGGTCATGGAACGTATGCGACGGGTACGCGCCAGTATCAGCCACAACGACTCTGCCCAACGGTTCCGTGACCTGGGCGTGGATGTCTTCCTCGGAGCCGGACGATTCACCGGCGACCACACCCTGGAAGTGGCAGGAGCAACGCTCTCATTTAAAAAAGCAGTCATCGCTACTGGCGCACGTGCGCTTGAGCCAGATGTCCCTGGGCTGGCGGAGGCGGGCTTTCTGACGAATGAAACCGTTTTCTCGCTCACAGAACGTCCAGCACGGATTGCGGTTATCGGTGGTGGTCCGATAGGGAGCGAACTGGCGCAGGCATTTCAACGGCTTGGCAGCGAAGTCGTCCTGTTTCACAGATCCGACCACATCTTGAACCGTGAAGACGCTGATGCCGCCGACATCATCCAGCAAACATTCCTGCGGGAAGGCATGTGTCTGCTGCTCAACGCCAATATTAAAGAAGTAACGATGCAGCATGGGAAAAAAGTCATCCATCACGACCGCCCGGAATGCAGTGGCGAAGTAGCCGTGGATGAAATCCTCGTCGGGGCTGGTCGTGTGCCCAATGTAGACGGCCTGAATCTCGAAGCGGTGGGGGTCGAATATGACCGGCGGAAAGGGGTGCGCATCAACGACCATCTGCAGACCAGCAACCCACATATCTACGCAGTTGGCGACATCAGCATGCACCATAAATTCACGCATGCTGCAGATGCCGCTGCCCGCATCGTCATTCGCAACGCGCTTTTCATGGGCCGTTCAAAACTCAGCGACCTGGTGATGCCCTGGTGTACCTACACCGACCCGGAAATTGCCCACGTTGGTCTGTATGCGCATGAAGCCCAACAGCAGGGGATAGAAGTAGACACGTTTGTCTCGCATATGCATGATGTAGACCGCGCCATTACCGATGGTGAAGAAAACGGCTTTGTCAAAGTGCATGTCAAAAAAGGGAGCGACCAGATTGTCGGGGCCACCATTGTCGCTCGCAGGGCTGGCGATATGATAAACGAACTGACGCTGGCAATGGTTGGGAACATTGGCTTGAAAACCCTGGCAAACGTCATACATCCCTACCCCACGCAGGCAGAAGCTATCAAAAAAGTGGCCGACGCCTACAACCGCACACGCATGACCGACACCATCAAAGGGTTGACGACCAGATGGATTAAATGGACCGCATAGATCCGCTATAGACACCGGGCCAAAACAATGGCATGATTCTTGTAGAGCGTATTCTGGTAGCCAGAGATGAACACAAAAATAGCACTATGGAGGAGATAGTATGGAACTTGGCATGATAGGATTGGGCAAAATGGGCGGCAACATGGTTATCCGCCTGCTTCAGCATGGACATCGCGTTGTGGCAACCGCTCGCAGCGCAGAATCGATACAATGGGCAGCCGAACAGGGAGCTGACACCGCCAATACCCTGGCAGAACTGGTCAACAAGCTGCAACCGCCACGCATTGTCTGGATTATGGTACCGGCCGGCAATCCCACCGAACAGACAATACAAAACCTGATACCCCTGCTCTCGCCAGATGACATCATTGTAGATGGCGGCAACAGCAACTACAAAGAGACCAGGAGCCATGCCGAGCTGCTCAACGAAAATGGTATCCACTTTGTGGATGTTGGTACCAGCGGAGGAGTCTGGGGCTTGAAAGAAGGCTACAGTATGATGGTAGGCGGCAACGCTGAAGATGTGGAACGCCTGCGCCCACTGCTCGAAACGCTCGCACCCGCACCCGACAAAGGGTGGGGCCATGTGGGGCCACATGGTTCCGGACACTTCGTCAAAATGGTACATAATGGCATCGAATACGGCATGATGCAAGCCTATGCCGAAGGCTTTGACCTGCTGGGACACAAAACCGACTTTAACCTCGACCTGCACCAGATTAGCCAGATATGGCAATATGGCAGCGTGGTCCGTTCCTGGTTGCTCGATTTGACCGAGCGTGCGCTGGCCGAAAACCCCACCCTGGATGGTATTGATGCCTATGTCACAGACTCGGGCGAAGGTCGCTGGACGGTGATGGAATCAATTGAGCTTGCATGCCCTATTCCAGTCATCAGCCTCGCACTACAGGCACGTTTCCGCTCCCGCCAGCCAGCCCCCTTTAGCGAAAAGCTCCTGGCAGCCATGCGGAACCAGTTTGGCGGCCATGAGATGAAGAAAAGTAGCACATGATGCCCCGTTCAGCATCATGTGCAAAAGGAGCTTTGTGCTATGTCTTCACCCAACCCCACAACCATTGTTATCTTTGGAGCGTCAGGCGACCTCACCCATCGCAAGCTCATTCCTGCCCTCTACCAACTGTGCCGCAAGGAACGGTTGCCAGCTTCGACGCGCATTGTCGGTTTTGCCCGTCGGCCCTATAGCCATGCCGATTTTCGCGAAAAAATGCGCGAAGCAGCTATCGAATTTACCAACACGAGCTTCGATGCTGAGCTGTGGGAACGTTTTTCCGCAACCCTCTGGTATGTGCAGGGCGACCTCAACACCACCGAGGATTTCCAGAACCTGGAACATTTCCTGCGGGACAGCGAACAACCCCCGACCAATCGCCTGTATTACCTGGCGACAGCCCCGGAGTTTTATGAAACCATTATAGACAACCTGGATGCCGCAGGCATGGTGCGCAAACAACCAGCCGAACGCAGAATCGTCATTGAAAAACCCTTCGGGCGCGACCTGGCGACAGCGCAGGCATTGAACCAGAAAGTGCATGCCGTCTTTGACGAGCATCAGGTCTACCGCATTGACCATTATCTGGGCAAAGAAACTGCCCAGAATATTATGTTCTTCCGCTTTGGCAACACGGTGTTTGAAAATGTCTGGAATCGCAATTACGTTGACCATGTCCAGATTTCGGTGGTCGAAAGCAATGACGTGGGCCATCGAGCTGGCTACTACGACAAATCGGGCGTCCTGCGCGACATGTTCCAGAACCATTTGCTCCAACTGCTGGCCCTGGTCGCGATGGAGCCGCCGGCCTCATTTCGTGCGGATGCGGTACGCAATGAAACCACCAAAGTTCTGGAAGCGGTTCGCCCCTTTACCAAAACCAGCATCCAGCGGCAAACGCTCCGTGCGCAGTACCGCGGGTATCGCGATGCTCCACGGGTAGCCCCCAACTCGACTACCCCGACCTACGCTGCCATGCGGCTCAATATTGACAACTGGCGCTGGCAGGGGGTGCCATTCTATTTACGCTCTGGCAAGGCATTGACCACCAGGGTCTCGGAAGTCAACATCCAGTTCCATCGTCCCCCACATCTTATGTTTCCCATTCCGCAGGACAAACGCATAACGCCCGACATGCTCAGCGTGCGCATTCAGCCAGATGAGGGCATTTATTTTAGCTTTCAGGCGAAGGTACCAGACACCGTCACTGAAATGGGCACGGTTGGTATGTCGTTCAACTATGCGGATTCGTTTGGCGAATGCAGCATCCCGGAAGCCTACGAACGGCTCCTGCTGGATGCACTCATGGGGGATGCAACGCTCTTCATTCGCAGCGACGCAATTGAACAATCATGGCAAATCATAGACCCCATTCTCAAGATGTGGGAGTCTCCCGACTGCGATTTGCCGGTGTATAGCTACGAACCGGGGACATGGGGACCAACCGAGGCCGACACCTTTATCGAGCGCGACAACCGCCAGTGGCTCTGGAGTTGCGGTGGCATACCGTGTAAGTAGGCGGCCGAGGGGGAGACGTTGCATGCAACGTCTCCCCATGTGCATGAAGCTAAGCGGTTTGCCGCTTTGCAAAGCGGGGGATTGGGGGTTGCAAACCCCCGAAAACATGCTTTTTGTTGTCTTTTTTTGCGGCTAC
>CAYFVX010000467.1:0-4386 GCA_964346425.1 uncultured Chloroflexaceae bacterium
GTCCGCTCCCTCACGGTCGCGGCTCGTCTGTTTGCCTCATTTCTGAACAGTTACATTTTCTTATTTGCACAAGCTGCGCTCCCCCTGTATACTTGCCAGTCAGGAGAAATGCCCATTAGAGGATGAAATGTATGCAAGATGCGACGCTTGTGCAACTGCCGGAACGTATTGCAGCCCTCCCGGAGCCTATGCACACCCTGTGCAATCGCCTGTTTCTTGTCGAGCGGGTGTATGGTCACACGGTCCCCCCGCCACAGATGTATCCGTGGATCGAGCAGCACTTTGGCGAGCTTGAGCAGGTGCGAAGGCAGGTAATCATCAAAACCACCAATCTCTTTACCCTGGAATCTGCCAGTTTTAATCCTTTGCGCGGACGACGGCCACAGGAAGACAAAGAGAGCAAGGCCAATCAGGATGAGGCATTGGAAGAATTGATTGCCAGCTATGCCGGGGCGCAAGATACGTTTGATCAGCCGTGGGAAGGAACTACTGCAGATGTGTTCGGGCGCATTGAGGGCAGGCATTGTGTGAGTGCATCTAATGTGGCGAAGTATGATGGCTGGCACGGGTTGGTTATTTTTGAGGAGTTTCATCCATTGCGCTTCACCCGCAATCAGTTCAGCGATTATTTTGATGTGGCGTTGCGCTGGTTGTTGCAGGCCCATGAGCAAGACCCGCAGGCACGGTATCCGCTGATTACCTGGAATTGTTTGTGGAAAAGCGGGGCATCAATTACGCACGGACATATCCAGATGGCACTCTCGCGCGAGATGGCTTCCGGTCGGGTTGAACATTGGCGACGGGCATGTAGTAGCTATCGCGCATTGCATCAACGCAGTTTTGTGGAGGATATCTGGCTTGTTCATCAGGCACTCGGTTTGGATTTTTTGGATACGTCCGAAGTTCGCGGCTATACCCACCTGACACCGCTCAAAGACTATGAGGTTGTGCTGGAGAGCAATCCTATTGCCCCGTTTGCGCAGGTGCAACATGCCTCTGAAGAACATGATATCCTGGTGCATACTGCGTCATTGCGGGAAGAGCTTTTGCCGCTCTGGGACGCTTGCTATGCAACGTTGCGCAATTTGATAGATGAGCAGGGGGTACGGAGTTTCAATCTCGTTGTGTATTTTCCACCATTTGCAGCGACTGCGGAGCATTGGGATGATCATCGCGTCCGTGTGCGGGTGGTAGATCGTGGGCATCCGCTGACCCGGCTGGTCAGTATTGGCGCAATGGAGATGTTTGTCAACAGTATCGTGACAGTGGATCCGTTTGCGGTGGCTGAGCGGCTGCGCCAGCAGGTGAAATAACCGTTGGTAAAGGCCGGGTTTGCGGCTACATATGCTGCAAAATCACCAGCAGGTTTATCGCACAAGGGGTTGATGCTCCAGGCTACGCTCGCTCTGCACGAGTATTTTGCCATTCTCGCGAGCCTGCACCAGGGCTTCAACACACAGGGCGTCCAGTCCGGTACCAGACTCTTCACGCAAGATGCTCAATGCTTTTTCGACCGACATACCAGGGCGATAGGGACGGTCGCTGGTCATCGCGTCAAACGCATCTGCTACTGCAACAATGCGCCCGATAAGCGAAATTCCCTGCTCATTTTCCAGTTCATCCTCACCTTCTTCCCGCTTTCCGCTGAGCCCTTTGGGGTATCCAGAGCCATCCAATCGTTCGTGATGTTCTTCGATTGCCTGGATTTCAATTGGCAACAGCCAGAGCAAGTCAGATTCTTCAAGCAGTTGCATGCCGTGGGTGGGATGCAGTTTCATCTCTTCCATCTCTTCATCGGTAAGACGGCTGGGTTTTTTGAGGACTTCGTCAGGGACACCAATTTTTCCGACATCGTGCAAGATACCACCGATATGGATGTGCTCAATCATTTCCCGTGGCAGACCCAGTTGCCTGGCTATTGCTACCGAAAATTCGGAGACACGCACACTATGTCCGCGGGTATACGGGTCTTTGCGGTCAATAAAGCTAGTAATCCCTTTGATAATCCCCCAGAACATTTTATAATTTTGCTCGCTCAGCCGTTGGGTTTCATTAAAGAGGAGTGCCAGTTCGTTATACAGGCGTGCCAACTGGTTATACAGCTCGGAGAACTGCAAAATGGTTGCGGCTTGATTGGCAAGCATCTCAAAGAGTACGACATCTTCTTCGCCAAATGGTCGTCCATCACGTTTGTTAAGGGCCTGTGCTCCACCAATAATAGTCTCCATCAATTCACCACGTTCGCCCCCCAGGTCAATGCGGGGTGCTTGCATCGGGACACACAGGACCGAGCGTGTTGTGAAGCCACTTTGCTGATCAACAGCCCGATAGAAATGCGTATCCTGGTCAACATCGTTGACCACGATGGTTCGGCCGGTGGTTGTGACGTTGCCAATAATTCCCTGGTCTGAAGGAACCCGTAGTTCGCGCACCTGGTCCCTGCGTTCGCCGGTGGCGACATGCAGTATCAACTCGTCTTTTTCTTCATCTTTAATCCAGATTGAGGTTGCTTCAACTTCCAGCAGTTCCTGGGCATAGTTCATAATGTCGTCAAGCAAACGGTCACGTTCGAGCGTTGTGGAGATGCACGACATAATGTCTATCAAGTCCATCAAGCGACGTTCGCGCCGTTGTGCATCCAGGAGGCGATGGGTGTGTTCCACATGGGGGGCGATGAGCATACTCAGGAGATGCAGAAATTGTACCGGCTCTTCTTTTCCGTTGGGCAGTATAGCCGGGTTGAAAATTTTGACCATGCCAACCGGTTTTTCCCCCAGGACTAAAGGCAGGTAGTAGAGCGAGTACACTATCACATCAGGAGTTTCGTGGTCGTTCTGATGCAGGGTAGCGGCGTGGTTCCCATCAATAAAAACAGGTTTTCCTGCTTGCAATATGGCATGTATGAATGTGCTATCGCAGACAATATGGGTGCCGATAAGCTGCTGTGGTGAAGAGATGCCTTGCAAAGCATTGATGATAAGCTCATTGCTGAGCACATCATAAATGTAGAGCATTCCGGCCGGTGCCTGGGTAATAGTGAGAAAGAGACCAAGTATTTGATCAAGCGTTTCCTGGAGCTCAGTATTGGCAAATATGTGATTGACACGCTGAATGATTTCTTCATATTGCATCGAGATTGTCTGATCTTTGAACATAGCTCCTGTCCTTCCTCTCGGTCGTGCTTATGCGAGATTCTGGACGAAGTCCACAAGTTCTTCGGGAGAGCCTGCGACTGTCACGGGTATTCCAGTGTTCTCTTCAATATCCTCCGGGCGGTAATCATCAAGTGTATACTTCCCGCTGTGGTCAAACATCACGCGAGGAAGCAGGGCGTGGTCATAGGTATTGGTATGCAGGGCGGTTACCACATCCTGTCCACTTAATAACCCGCTGACGGTAACACGAGAGCCGAAAAATTGATTGGCGACCGGTACCAGGCAAATCTCCAGCCCTGGGATACGGTTCAATTGGTTGGTTATGGCTTGCAAAACAGGTGCTATCAATGTGCCACAAACAAGAGCCACACGCACATGTTTTTGCAAACGTAATGGGAGAGTGTGCTGAATCTGCTTCCAGCCATCACAAAAATCTCTCGTCATACCGACTCCATTAAAATATTGGGGGTAGTCATCATAGTATGATGACGGCGGGACATTTTGTCCGCATAAAAGAAAGAATTCGTCACCAGGATACACAAACCGAATGCCTTTATGATGCTGATACTGATTGCCATACCTCTGGATAATATCGAGCACACCCAGTGCTTCATCCACGGTATAGGGTTGGAGCGGCATGAAATTCATGTCTCTAGCACGTGGTGAGCCAAAACGTGTGCTCCCCACTGGCACGACAGCCACAGATTGTACTACTGGATATAAGGCTGCCAAATCTTGAATAGTCTGGTGTAATACGTCTCCATCGTTGACGCCTGGCCATGCAACGACCTGCGTATGGACCTGAATACCGGCATTCCCCAGGCGACGGATTTGTGCCAGTATATTTGGGACGGTGCGTCTTCCCAGCAATGTTGCTCGCAATGATTGGTCGGTTGCATGCACACTGATGTAGAGTGGTGAGAGATGTTGTTGTTCGATACGCCGCCAGTCTGCCTCGCGCATATTGGTCAGGGTGATAAAGTTGCCATAGAGAAATGAGAGGCGGAAATCATCATCGTTGACATACAAGGTCTTGCGCAATCCTGTGGGCAATTGAGCAACAAAGCAGAATGGGCATGCATTGTGGCAGGTGCGTATCCGGTCGAAGAGGTTTTCGGTAAATTCGATACCCAGTTCTTCATCCGGGTCTTTTTCAATATCGAAGATAATTTCTCCCTCTGCCGTCTGGACATGGAGCATAATGTACTCTTCGGCAGTGGTAAAGCGATAG
>CAYFVX010000468.1:0-4385 GCA_964346425.1 uncultured Chloroflexaceae bacterium
TAAAAGACTCTGTTGGTAAAGTCCCTCCAAGCTCTGGAAACGTAGGCATCTTGCTTGCCCCGGACAGGGGTTTGGCACCGCCAAACCCCTACCTTATCACCCAAAACACATTTACCAACAGAGTCTAAAAGCCGCTGCTACCGTATCTCGCAACCGCTTTGCAAAGCGGTTGATGAAAAAGTCTACACATGTGAGGCTGAGGGACCTCCCCCCTCAATGGGTGTCACTAGTGGGTGTGTGAGGGAACCAGGTTCCCTCACGCTCCCCTTTGCAGTGGGGTGTGTGCGGTTTTCGGCGAAGCCGAAAACCGCACACACCCCACCACGCAACACAACAACCCGTGCTTATGGTAAAATACTAAGAGAAAGAACATCTGTTGAGTTAGAAATAGGAGAAATGACGGTATGGAAACATCGACCTGGACAACGAAAACAGGTCTGGCCCAGATGCTCAAAGGTGGCGTCATCATGGACGTCGTCACCCCCGAACATGCCCGAATTGCCGAACAGGCAGGAGCGGCAGCAGTTATGGCTCTTGAGCGCGTGCCTGCCGACATTCGTGCGCAGGGCGGTGTAGCTCGTATGAGCGACCCTGAACTCATCCTTGCTATCATGGAAGCCGTGACCATTCCAGTCATGGCAAAAGCCCGCATCGGCCACTTCGTCGAAGCCCAGGTGCTCGAATCCCTCGGCATAGACTACATAGACGAAAGCGAAGTCCTTACCCCGGCCGACGAAGAACACCACATAGACAAGCACCAGTTCAAAGTGCCCTTTGTCTGTGGTTGTCGTGAGATGGGCGAAGCCCTGCGGCGCATCAGCGAAGGAGCCGCTATGCTGCGCACCAAAGGCGAAGCCGGCACCGGCAATGTTGTCGAAGCTGTCCGCCATGCCCGCGCCGTCTATAGCGAAATCCGCCGCCTGCAAAGCATGAGCCATGATGAACTGTACACCGCCGCCAAACACCTGCAAGCACCCTTTGAACTGGTGCATACCATAGCCAAAACTGGCCGCCTGCCCGTCGTCAACTTCGCGGCTGGTGGTATAGCTACCCCCGCCGATGCCGCCCTGATGATGCAACTGGGCGTAGATGGCGTCTTCGTGGGTAGCGGCATCTTCAAATCAGGCGACCCGGAGCGGCGTGCGCGGGCTATCGTCGAAGCCACAACCCACTACAACGACCCGGAAATTATTGCGCAAGTGAGCAAAGGGCTTGGCGACGCCATGGTTGGCATCGAAATAGGCCAGATTGCCCAGGACCAGCTCCTGGCCGGGCGAGGGTGGTAGATGACAGTTGGGATCCTCGCCCTGCAGGGCGGCTTTCATGAACACGAAGCACTCCTCCACCGCATTGGAGTACCAACCCGCCAGGTCCGGCTCCCAGCCCACCTTGATGACGTAGACCGGTTGATTATCCCAGGGGGAGAAAGCACCACCATTGGCAAACTCATGGCAAAATATCAACTGCTCGAACCCATCAAGCAACGCGCCGGGCACGACCTGGCCGTCTGGGGCACATGCGCCGGCGCAATCCTGATGGCACGCACCATCGCAGAAGGGCGGTTGCCCGACCAACCAGCCCTGAATATTATGGATATCGTCGTGCAGCGAAACGCATACGGACGCCAGATTAATAGCTTTGAAGCCGACCTTGCCATACCCGTGCTCGGTGACCCGCCCTTGCGCGGCGTCTTTATCCGTGCGCCAATCATCACGTCCGCAAGTGCCAGCGTCAACATCCTTGCCCGCCTGCCCGACCAGGACACTATCGTCGTAGCACAACAAGGCCGGCTCCTGGCTGCAACTTTTCATCCCGAATTAACGTCTGATGATCGGTTGCATCGTTACTTTCTGGAGGTATAGTACTTAAGCAGTACGTAGTACACTGAGAAATATAGGCATAAAGGTTTTCGTATATTGAGGTGCCAGCGGAAGAGACCAGGCAAATAGGGCGAACAGTCTATCCACGCTGATGACTGGTACCCATCGTCTCTTTCCAGGCACCTGGTAAGATATGATACGATCTGTCGTACCAGGCGACCTTTTGGCTCTACGTGGAAAACCACGTGACCAGATAGTGTTATACAATCAATCCTTGTTGGTGCAAAATCATCGTCCACTCTGGTTTGCATTGCAGTGCATTCTTCATGGAACCGGGCGTGATCGCGCTATGCTCATCTATCGTGACCGCGGCGTCTGTGCTACCATCCAGGGGCAAGGGCGCGTCGGTCGGCCCGAACAAGATGTAACCTGCCTCTCCGTGCATGGCTATAGCCGACATGGGGTACCCAGCGATTACGACATCTGGTACCGCCTGCTTGAACGCCTTTGCTTCAACGCCGGCGCAAACCACGTCCAGAGAGTGTATGCGGCTGGCTGGAACCACCAGGAAGAAGTCCGCGAAATCTTTCGTCAACTCGGCTTCCAATCCTACACCCGCCGCATTATCATGCAACTGGCTGGCCCCGATTGGGACCAGGGGACCAACATGGCACCAATGCGGCCGCAAATGCGCCGCGACTCCTGGGCTATCCACAAACTCTATGGCATGGTTACCCCGCATCTGGTGCAACAGGCAGAAGTACGTATTCCCCGCGACTGGGTGCTCCCCCTCACCCAGTGGTGGCAATCCATCCGTAGTCGTGCCTGGGTTCTGGGGCCAGAAGACGACTTGCAAGCCTACCTCTACCTGTTGAGCGGACCAACATCCCACGTCATGACCGTATTGATGCACCCGGCAGCGCGTGACCAGGCAACCG
Organism: uncultured Chloroflexaceae bacterium; assembly: GCA_964346425.1. Taxonomy (GTDB): domain Bacteria; phylum Chloroflexota; class Chloroflexia; order Chloroflexales; family Chloroflexaceae; genus JAAUSY01. The sequence goes on from CAYFVX010000468.1 coordinate 2,759, forward strand.
AAGTGTTACGCTTCGGCCTGGCCCAATTAATCGACTCACGCACCGTCTATGTGCTGCTCCGCGAATACCATCAAGAACTACTCAACCCGGCGCAAAGCCTGGGTTTTCAGCCAGTCGGTGAACAAACCTTGCTCATGAAAAACATGGTCATACCAGTACGACGATCGGTGTTCGTGCCAGCCTTTGAAACCCAGACCTGGGATAGCCAGCTTCCTATCCCAGGAATATCTGTATCACGGGAGGATTCACACTCATATGTCAGAGCAACGCGAAATAACAAGTGATATTGACTTGTTGCTTGAAACCTTGCCATCACACATCCAGCAAGCACTCAAGCAAAGCGCAAACGAACTCAACGATTTGCTAGAAATTATCATGGACCTGGGGCGTTTGCCAGAAGCACGCTACCGCACCCATGAACATTTCTTGAGTGATATGGAAGTAACCCACCAGGATATAGAAACCATTACCTCACATATCGGCGTCTTTGGTGAAGATAACCGTGCTGGCGTCCCCCGCACCCTCCATCGTATCTCAGCCATTCGCAATCGCAGCGGCGACATTATCGGCCTGACATGTCGCGTGGGACGGGCTCTCTTTGGCACCGTGACGATAATCCGTGATATTATAGATTCTGGCAAAAGCATTCTTTTGCTCGGTAAACCGGGCACTGGCAAAACAACCCTGCTGCGCGAAACCGCCCGCGTGCTGGCGGAAGAATTGCACAAACGGGTCGTTGTGGTGGATACCTCCAACGAAATCGCCGGCGATGGCGACATCCCACATCCCGGTATCGGCCGAGCGCGGCGTATGCAAGTCATCCGCCCATCCGAACAACACGCCGTCATGATCGAAGCAGTCGAAAACCATATGCCCGAAGTTATCGTCATTGACGAAATCGGCACCGAACTGGAGGCTATGGCCGCACGCACCATCGCAGAGCGCGGCGTCCAGCTCATCGGCACCGCCCACGGCAACACCCTCGACAACCTCATGGTCAACCCGACCCTGTCGGATCTCATTGGCGGCATTCAAGCCGTTACCCTCGGCGACGAAGAAGCCCGCCGACGAGGAACCCAGAAAACGGTCCTGGAGCGCAAAGCTCCCCCCACCTTTGACGTGCTGGTAGAAATTCAGGGTTGGGACCGGGTAGCCGTCTATGCAGATGTTGCTGAAGCCGTAGATGCCCTGTTGCGTGGCGAAGAACTGCAACCCGAATTACGCTACCGTGATACCGATGGCGAAATCAAAATCACCACCGCCCCCCCGACCGAAGCCACCGAATCACCATTCGCGCAGCGCAAGGGGACAAAAACCAATGACCCACAAAAGAAGTATAATGGACGCAGCAAAGAAAAATCGCCAGACAAAGCGCGTACCAACCAGACAACCCAGCGCATCTTCCCATTTGGCGTCAACCGCAACCGCCTGGAAGACGCCATAGACCACTTGCACGTCCCGGCCGTCATCGTCCGAGATATGAGTGATGCGACCCTGGTGATGACGCTGAAAAATTATTATCGGCGCAGCTCGCAACGTTTGCGCCAGGCAGAATCCCGTGGAGTACCAGTCTATGTCCTGCGCAACAACACTATTTCACAAATGGAGCGACAACTTGCCAATATCT
>CAYFVX010000469.1:0-4385 GCA_964346425.1 uncultured Chloroflexaceae bacterium
CACTCCAAAGCTGTGGCACGCGGCGGCGTGCGGTTTTTGCCATGGGCAAGCAGCATACCATACAGGTGAAACCTGTTGAGGGGATTGGGGGTTGGGTAGCACCACAGAATATCTTGGAGTATCCTCAACGCAGTTGCCCCAGGGGAGCGTGAGGGGACACAAGTCCCCTCGCAACCCCACGGCAAAGCTTTGGCACACAGTTGCATGCGTTTTTTGCCGTGCGCAAGCAACACACAAAACAGGTGAAACCTGTTGAGACACCTACCCCACCAGGAGAAGTTTTTGGAAAGATTGGCACACTTCTTGCAATAGGAGCGAAAGATGGCGATAATAGCTTCCGTCTTTTCGCGCAAATTCGCGACCGTTTGCTCGCTGGCGGCTCCGCCGCCAACCTGATTGAAGTGGGGGATGTAGGTTTTTCGACTTCGTCGAAAAAACCACACCCCCGACAAAAGGGACGGTTTTGTGGAGTTGAAGCACCCCAGACTCCCAGGGATGTGTGCGTTGGTCGCACCGCATCAGAGAGGAACTACCTATGCTTGATATGTCTATGGCCCCCCAGATGGAGATGCAGGTCAATCCAGCGATGCTCAATCTGGCGCAACTGCTGGCATTGCCTGCTATGTCGCTGCAGCAAACGGTGCAACAGGAGCTTGCTGATAATCCTTCGCTTGAAGAAATTGAGACCGATGATACCCCATGCGAAATATGCGGTGGGCCAGTGGTGGAAGGCGTGTGTTTGCGGTGTGTGGCGCAGTCTTCCAACATTGACCAGCCGCTGACGGGCAATGGGGAGGAGCAGGTAGACCCATTACTGTTTGTTGCTTCGCCGCAGAGTACGACCGAGCGATTGCTGGAAGACATGTATGCTTCGCTGCCAGAAAAGGACCATCATATCGCAGTGGCCCTGATGGGCAGTCTGGATGAGCAGGGGTTTCTTGCCGAGGAGCCTGACGATATTGCGGCTACGCTGACGGTTGATGCGGAGCGGGTGCAAGGTGTCTTGCGCAAGTTGCAAGAGTTGGGGCCGCCGGGCCTGGCTACCCGCGATACCCGCGAGTGTATGCTCATGCAGATCCAGGCACTAACAGAGCAGGGGATACAGTGTCCCCATGTGTATGCAATAGTAGAGCAGCACATGGATGCGCTCGGGGCGCACCATTATCGCCAGATTGCCCGCGAGTTGCAGATTTCTGCTGCTGAGGTAGAAGCGGCGCAAGAATTTATCCAGCACCATCTCTGGCCCTACCCGGCAATGGCTGCGCAGCAGAGTACTGCTGAACCCGACCGCACCCCGTACCGTGTGCCCGATCTGGCGATTGTGGAGAAGGATGGCGATTTTGTGGTTGAGGTGCTCAATTCGCCACGCCGAATGTTGCGCATGAATCCGCTCTATCAGGAGCTTGCGCGAACGCAGGCTTCGCTGGGCGAGGAAGAGCGGGCGCATGTGCAGGAGTATGTTTCGCGGACACGGGTCTTCCTGTCGAATTTGCGGCAACGGGAGTCAACGCTCAAGCAAATTGCGGAGGCGATTGTCGTTCGCCAGCAGGAGTTTTTGCGACACGGTATACGCCATCTGGCACCAATGACGCGGGCAGAAATCGCAGAGGAGTTGGAAATGCATGAATCGACTATCAGCCGTGCGGTGGCAGAGAAGACGGCAATGCTACCGGACAAGACGCTGATGCCCTTGCGCGAGTTTTTTGCTTCTGCACGGAGTGTTCAGGATGTGCTGCGCGAGCTTATTGCGCAAGAGACAACACCTTTGAGTGACCAGGAGCTGGCAGATATCCTGACCAGCCGGGGATATGATATTGCGCGGCGAACAGTGGCGAAGTATCGTGGGAAGATGAAGATTTTGCCTTCGCATTTGCGCTGAGTGCATGGTGGGAGTGTACGGGAACCAGGTTCCCGCACACTCCCCCTTTGGCGTGGTTTGCAACCCCCAATCCCCCGCTTTGCAAAGCGGTAAACCGCTTAACTTCCAGGATTTCGTGCAAATACGGGACCGCTTGCTCGCTGGCGGCGTGCCGCAAACCCCACTCTGAAGGGAACAGAGCCATCTGTGCTCATCTGTGTTCATCTGGTAGTAAAAGTCATTATCCGAGCGAATGCCACCAATGGTCAGGCGAGGGTCAGGGTGGCGTTGGTCTGCTGCATCATTTGCGTTGCTTCGCTGGCTCGCTCTTCATCCAGTTGTATGGTAAAGAGAATAGCCCCCCGCCGCAAGCTTTCTTCACAGGCATGAATCTGTTCGTCGGACAGGCCAAGCTGCGCCAGCAAGCTGCCCAGGTCGCCGGAGCGGGTTGTCAGGTGCGGAATATCGTGCATGGAATCGAGATTCGTCGCCAGTTTGCCAATAGCCAGCACAGAGCCGATGTCTGGCAGGTTCAGGGTACCGAATCCGCGCAAGGTGCCGAGTATCTTTTCCAGCGGAATCTCGCTCAATACGCCGAGCACACCCATGTTGTCCAGGGTGAACCCACGATAAGAGAGATGGTCTAGCAACCGCTCAATGTCTTGATAGTTCTGAAATATTCCAGCGACTGTTTTCATGCATCATAATCCTTCCAGCACAGTTTCCGCTACGGCAAAGGCGGCACGTGGCTTGCCATGTTGTCTGGCATTTTCGCGGAATATCTGCAGTTGCTGCGTATCTGCCAGCAGATTTTGCACGACTGAGGGCACCATGTCTGCCAACCGCACCTGAACACCCGCACCTACGCTTACAATGTAATCGGCGTTCCATTCTTCCTGGCCGGGGATGGGGTCTATCACCACCATGGGGGTATGACGTGCCAGAATTTCGCTGACTATCAGGCCACCGGCTTTGGTGATAACCAGGTCGCTGGCAGCCACCAGGTCATCCAGATACGTGACAAAGCCATCCAGCAGACGTATTTCAAGCGTTTCTGTGCTTTGCATGGCATGCATTGCCTGGGCAAGCTCTTCATTGCGACCAGCCGCTATCAGTAAGGTGCCATGCAGCATGTCCTGTTCTCTGAATATCGAAACGATACGCTGCACCCGTTTTGTGCTCAAGGCACTGCCCATCAGTAGGACAACAGGCGTTTGCTGAATCTGGTGCTTTTCACGCATGTGTTGCGGGTCTTTGGTCTCTGCGATGGTCGGGTCAATAGGGATACCACTCAAGGTGATAATGTTCTCGTCTACCCCCCGCTGAACAAGCATGTCGCTGGCGGTGTCGGTGGCGGCAAAGTATCTATCTATGGAGGGGTGGACCCAGTAGACATGGCCGGTGTAGTCGGTGACGACTCCATAGAGCGGGATGGTCAGATTGCCTTTGCTTTTTTCTTCTGCGAGAATATGCAACGGGAGAAAATGGGTACAGATAATAGCATCGGGTTGAAAGGATTCGACCAGTTGATCCAGTTTGCTTATCCCCAGCCGGTCTATGAAGCGACGCAGTTTTTTCAGCAGTTGGGCGTCGTCTTCGTCGGCAAGTTTGTAGAAATATTCCCATATCTCCGGTGCTTTTTCCGAGAGTTCCAGGTAGGTGTCAACATAGAGCTGACGATAGAGTTCTGAGCCATGGTCGAGGGCATCTTCGGTGCGCACTTCGACGTCATCATACCGTTTGAGTACGGCTTCGATGGCCTGGGCAGCACTGCGATGACCGGCTCCGACCGAGGCATAGAGAAGTAATATGCGTTTCATGTCCGTTGTGTCCTTTCTGCATGTGGTAGCATGAGAGCGTAACCTGAACCTGTTGCTTTGCAACAACTGTGCCAGGTCATACCAGTGATGCGTGATGCGTGATGCGTGATGAGCGTCTGCAATGCGCTCTAACGCACCAGTTTTCTCAACGAATCCACCCGTATCTGGTGCGATATCATTGATATAATCAGGAGGAACAGCCTATGGCTTCAGACGATATGCAAAAAAAAGCGGAAGCGGTACGCAAACAGGCCGAGGTAGCCAGACGGCAGGCAGAAGCAGCAAAGGCTGCGGTCGGTAGGGGGGAAGGTGGCGGTGAGAAGGTGCTGCTGCTTGTGGATATGGATGTGGATAATATTGAGCATCCGCGAGTACGAGGGTTTGATCAGCAGGAACTTACCCGCCTCATTGCGCGTCTCAGCCACCAGGATCTGGTGCAAGTTCTGCGCCATACTGCGGCGATAAATCAGGCGATTGCAGAGGCTCTGAACAATCGTTTGATCAAGCGTGAGTAGGCCAGTTTTCATGTGGGTTGTTGGGGCAAAGCCCCAACAACCCACATGAAATGTTACAATGGTAACTGTTCACATTCGCGGCGGCGCAGCCCACTATCTTCAACGGGTGTCATACCAGGTTCGGATGAATAGTTTCCTTTCACCACGGAGACACGGAGGCACAGAGAGAACAGGGTTTCCCCTTCTCTCTGC
>CAYFVX010000470.1:0-4380 GCA_964346425.1 uncultured Chloroflexaceae bacterium
TGCGTTTTTTGCCGTGCGCAAGCAGCACACAAAACAGGTGACACCTGTTGAGACCCCGAACCCCCTGAAGGACTCTGATGGTAAAGTAGGGGTCTGGGTTATAAGGTAGGGGTTTGGCGGTGCCAAACCCATGCCTGGGGCAGGCGAGCCGCCTGCGCTCCCAGGAGTTGGACGGACTTTACCATCAGAGTCCTGAAAGAGGGGTGTTGAAACACTGCAAGTTCCCCCCTCTTTCACGTTTATCCCCATAACGCTTCTTTAATCGTTAAGCGTCGGATGCCTATGCGTTCACTACTCGTTCATTTGAGACGACCAGGCTCTTTGACTGGCCTGCACCAATGGTTTCCCTACTTGCCTGTGCTGCTACTGCTGGCACCGCTGCCTTTTCATGCCTTGCAGCAGCGTTCGCTCTGGAGCGACGAAGCCTACACTGCCAGCTACACCGCGCACCCCACCCCCGGCCTGCTGCTGGAAGACGTGCGCAAAAACGAAGAGACACCACCACTCTACTTTCTGCTGCTGTGGGGCTGGGTGCGGCTGGCCGGTCAGAGCGAACTGGCACTGCGCCTGCCCTCCCTGCTGGCTGGCCTCGCAGCCGTCGCTCTCTTCATCTTCCTGCTGCAAACATGGTCCTCCAATCGCATAGCCCTCATCGCTGGCTCGTTTCTCGCCATGCATCCCCTGCTGGCCTACTACCAGACCGAAGCTCGCGGCTACACCCTGCTCATGCTCATGACCATCATCTGCATGGCTGCCTTTGAATACCTGCTGCAACACCCCCGGCATACTGCTGCCCGTATTGGCTACGTGCTGGCTGCCAGCCTGCTCTTCCTGACTTCCTACTTCAGCATTGTCATCCTGGTAACGCACACCGTCGTCTGGCTCTACCACACCTGCAACCCCGCCTCCCGCCCCCTGCTGGACTCTGTTGGTAAAGTCCCTCCAAACGCTGGGAGCACAGGCGTCTTGCGTGCCCCGGACAGGGGTTTGGCACCGCCAAACCCCTACCTTATCACCAACCCCGCCTCCCGCCCCCTGTTGCCCTGGCTACTCATCCAGGGAGGCATTGCGCTCATCATCCTGCCGTGGCTGCCCTCCCTGCTCTATCAAATACAGGTCGGGCAAGCCGTCACCTTCGACACCAGCCTGCAGGCAAACACACTCTACCTGCTGGCGATGGTCTTGATAATGGGCATTCCCCCGCAATCCATGCTCTTCGTCTGGCTTGGGCTGGCGGTTGGGTTCTGGGCATTGCTGCTGTATGGACTGCTGGCACCAGCCAGACCAACCAGGACTCTGTGGGTAGAGTCCGGGCAGGGCCTCACGCAACGGCGCAAAAACGCAAAGGTCCGCGCAGGAGATGGCCGTTTACCCACCGAGTCCATCAGGCCCCTGCTGGTAAACCTGCACGACCCTGGGAGCACAGACGGCTCACCTGCATTCGAGCGGGCAGGATGCCCGCGCTCCCAGGCTTGCCCATCACCAAACCCCCCCTTCCCCACAGAGTCTATCAGGCCCCTGTTGCTGCGCACTACTGTCTTGCCGCTCGTGTTCTTCCTGCTGCTGATAACCCTCTTGCAGGTTGGCACCGCCCGCTACCTGCTGCTGCTCATTCCCGGCATTGCGCTGAGCATCGCGGCTGGCTGGGAAACCTTGCGACACCGTTTGCCACAAATGGGGAGTATCCTGGGAACATGTCTCCTTGCCTGTATGCTGCTCTATCGGCTGGTAGATGTGTTTACCCCTGTCCGTCACGAACAGGCGTGGGAACCATTGACCACATACATAGCACAGCACGCCGACCCGAAGGAGGATGTGGTGCTCTTTCATCCACCCTGGGAACAGCGCACCTTTGAATACTACTACCAGGGGCCGCCATTGCAGTTGCAAGGTGCGCACGATTATGATACGTTTTATGCGGTTGAAGGCCATGATTTTGCTACCACATGGACCATCACCCAGGCAGTTGCGCTCACGCAGGACAGCCAGGCGGTCTGGCTCTTGCACAACGCCGGCTACTACCGCATGCATCGCCTGCGCCTGCCCTACCAGTTAGTTGGTCACTGGCGTTCGCCCGGTGGCCTGGAGCTTTTACACTATGAAGTCGCACCCACTGACCCGACGCCATAACCTGCTGCTGCTGACGGCAACCATAATTATGCTGCTGATGCTGCTGCTGTATAGCCTCATCTGGCGGAACGTCTACCAGCACCCGGCCCTGGAAGGCGTAGATTTCCTGATTTTCTACACCGCCGGCACCATCGCCCGCGCCGGCACCCCGCACCTGTTGTATGACATCCCGACCCAGCAGGCTATCCAACAAACCATCGTAGACCCCGACTTCGTATCCGGCGGGTTGCTGCCCTACAACCACCCGCCCTTTCTACTGCCCATCATGGGCTGGATGGCGGGTGAAGACTACCACGCCTCATACCTGCGCTGGACAATCCTGCTGCTGCTCCTGCTGAGCGCATGTGGCCTGCTCATCACCCACCTGCTGCACACCCAGGGCTGGCGCATACCGCAAGCAATACTAGCCGCCCTCGGTAGCCTGTTCTTTTACCCCGTGTTCATCAGCCTGCTCAAAGGGCAGGACACCATTTTTGTGCTGGCTGGCGTGCTACTCTGGATATGGGCATTCCAGCGGCAGCGCGAAGCCCTGGCGGGCGTGGCGATTGTGCTGGCAACCCTGCGCCCCCAGCTCGCGCTCCCGCTGATGCTGCCCATGTTCGTGAGCAGACCACGGAGCCGCTGGTGGCTGGTAGGCAGCGGATTGCTCCTGCTGCTCTTGAGTTTTGCGCTGATAGGCTGGCAGGGCTGGCGCGATTTTCTGCATATGCTGCTGCTCACCGCGCAGGGGGCAGGCATGGGCATCCATCAAGACCGTATGTACAACCTGAGTGGACTACTTTTGCGGTTGGCCCCCGGCCTCCCGCCTGCCATCATCCGCGGGAGCGGTTGGGGCGGCTTTCTGCTGGCGTGCGGCTTGCTGAGCTGGCTCTGGTGGCGCAGACGTGCAGCCACCCACCCACCACTCCCCTTACTCGGTTTGACGCTTGTGCTGAGTCTGTTTGCCTCGCCCCATCTGCATTTTCACGACGTCAGCCTGCTGCTGCCCGCGCTGATTATCGCCAGCATACTCTTTGCCCGCCAGGAACAAGCGGAAGGGCAACCAGCCTACGCGCCAGCCCTGCCTGCCCTATGCGCCATGCTCCTGTTGCTGGCAAGTCTGGCAGGTGACGCGTGGCTTGCGCTGGCGGTCTACGGCATGATGGCAGCCACAGGAACCTATCTGCTCATCTCTGTCTGGAGGACATAGACAATGAAAAAACAATTTTTTACAAACTGGCTCCCACAGATAATGCTTACCCTGCATATCAGCCTCGCGCTTGGCTATACCGCTCTCTGGTTCCTTACCGCCACCAGAGGCCAATTCTGGCGCGGCGATTTTACCGCCTACTACACCGGCTGGGCAATCATGCGCGATGGCAAAGGGGGACAACTCTATGACCTTGACCTGCAAACCCGCTACCAGCAAGACATTCTCCAGGGCAAAAGTTTCAAAGATGGCCTTCTCCCGTATGTCAATCCACCTCACGCCACCCTGCTCTTTACCCCACTCGCCTGGCTGCCACGCCAGGCAGCATTCTGGCTCTGGAGTGCCGGGCAATTTGGGTTGCTGGTCTGGCTGCTCACCCTGCTCTGGCGCATCGCACAACACTGGCAACGGCATGAGCAGGCATTGCTGCTGAGTGCGGTCTGCGCTTTTTACCCGCTATTTGTCACCTTCATGGCTGGCAGTTTCTCGCTCATCCTGCTGCTGGCAACCATGCAATTCTACTGGAAAATCAAACGGCACCGCGAGCTATGGAGTGGTCTGTGGCTGGCAGTCGGCTCATTCAAGCCGCAACTGATGCTCATGCCGGGCCTGATCACGCTAGGCGGGCGACGCTGGCGCGTGCTAATAAGCGGCACCATTATCACCGGCGTGCTGGTGGCGTTCTCGCTCATCTCCCCCGGCTGGCAAAGCTGGCAGGGCTTCTTCGCAGTCCTACAGGTAATAGGCAACATGTTTGATGCTTTTGGTATTGTCCCCACCGCCATGTACAACTTCAAAGGCACGTTGACGCTGCTGTTCGCCAATGCAGAGCACGCGCTTATCAACCGGCTCAGCATTGCTGGCCTGGGCCTATCCATCCTGGCAACGCTCTGGCTCTGGCGTGGCCCCTGGCACCCCGATGCGCCCACCTTCGAGCTAAAAATGGCAATCAGCCTGCTACTCGGCATCCTGTTCAATCCCCATCTGCACCCGCATGATGGACTGTTGCTGGTCGCGCCAGCCACCCTTTTCTACGCCTATCTCAAGCAGACCTACCAGCC
>CAYFVX010000471.1:0-4373 GCA_964346425.1 uncultured Chloroflexaceae bacterium
TGCAAACCCCCGAAAAATGCTTTTGTTTTCGTTTTTTTGCGGCTTCGCCGCAAAAAAAGAGAACAAAGGGGGCCTGGGGCCTCAATGGGTGTCACTTGTGGGTGTGTGCGGGAACCTGGTTCCCTCACGCTCCCCACTCCAAAGCTGTGGCACGCAGTTGCGTGTATTCTTTACCGTGCGCAAGCAGCACACAAAACAGGTGAAACCTGTTGAGGGGCCTGGGGCTGCACCCCAAAGGGAAATATCCGTTAGCTTAATGGGCATGTGTGAGGGAACCAGGTTCCTTCACACCCCCCCAGGTGACACCCATTGGGGGCAAAACCCCAGAGGGAAAGAAGCATTAGCGTCGAAAAATCTTAGAAATCTGCGCGTTAGCTTTACATGAAAATACCCATCCTGCTCGCTGGACTGCTGGCACTGCTGCTCTTCTCGCTTCTCGCTACCTTCCTCTGGCGGCGGTTCTATCACGACGACCCTGAAAATACCGTCCGCCGTATCCTCAAAAACAGTGCAGTTCCTTTTGTGGTGCGTCTTATTGTCCGCGTGCTCGAATTTGCCTTCGCGCTGGTGCTCTATAGCACCCTGGCAGGCGAAGACATAGGTCCGTATACGCTGGCTGCTCTGCTTGTGGCCCAGTATCTTGGCACGTTTACCGAATTTGGCCTCGGCGTGTTGCTGACCCGTGAAGTAGCCCGCGACAAGACTGCGGCCCCCCGCCTGTTTGGGCTAACGCTTACCATACGCTGGTTACTGGTGCTCATGGCAGTGCCAGCCGCCGCGCTGCTCATTGGCGTGTATGAGGGACTGGCCTGGTTTGGAGTAGGCGAAGCTATCACCCCGCTCGGGCAGCAGGTCATCTGGGTATTGTTGCTCACGCTGGTGCCGGGTGCATACTCCGGAGCAGTGACAGCTCTCTACAACGCCGCCGAACGGATGGAAATACCAGCCCTGATTGAACTGATAACCGCAACCCTCAGTATACTGCTGCGTGTTACCCTCTTGCTGCTGGGCTTTGGTATCCTGGGCCTTGCCTGGGTTGCGGTAGCGGTCTCTACCTTTACCGCACTGATCTACTTTGTTTTACAAATACGCACGTTTTTCCGCCCCACGCTTGCCTGGGATGCCCCCCTTATGCGACAACTGGTGCCAATGGCGTTGCCGCTCATGCTCAACAACCTGCTGAACGTTGTCTTCTTTCGCTTTGATACCTTTCTCGTCAAAGCATTTGGCGAAGGGCAGGGGGATTTACTCGTCCAGCAATATGCAATCGCCTACCAGTTTATCAACATTGCGCTGGTGCTCCCGCCCGTCATAACCTTTGCGGTCTTCCCGCTCCTGGCACGACGCGCAGCGGGTGACCGCCACATCCTGGCGCAGGCCCAGAACCGCACGCTCCAGGTATTGCTTTTGCTCGCTTTCCCCATTGCAATGGGTATGTGTGTGCTGGCTCCCGACCTTATTGCCTTCCTGACCAGGAGCAATGCTGCCGACTATCTCCCCATCTCTGCGCATGTGCTGGCATTGCTGGCATGGTTCTTGCCCTTCTCTTTCATCAATGGTCTGCTGCAATATGTGCTCATTGCCATCAACCAGCAGTGGGTGATTACCCGGGCATTTTTTGTTGGAGCATTGTTTAATCTGCTGGTCAATCTGCTCACCATTCCCTGGTTTGGCTTATATGCTGCCAGCATCGTCACCATCCTTTCCGAGTTGGTCTTATTTGCCGTCTTCCTGCCGGTGCTACGGCGTGAAGGTTTGCCCCCGCCGCTGTTTGCGCTAAGCTGGCGCCCCGTGCTGGCTATGCTGGTGATGGGTGGGGCTATGTTGCTGGTGCTACCGACCGGCTGGCTTTTTGCCGCTCTCGTTGCACTCCCAGTGTATGGTGGGGTGCTCTGGCTCCTGGGTGCTTTTGGCCCCCAGGAAATCGAACTCATACAACGGGTCTTCAAACGCAATGTATCGTGAACAGATATCTATTTGCTCTTTGCTCTTGTCTGGCGAGGCGGATTATGGTACAGTAATCAATGGGAGTTTCTCGCATATTTACGCAGGGAGTAAGATAGGATTCCATGTCATCCCGAAGAAACATATCGCTACCACTTACCATTGTGGTGGTCTGTCTGATTGTAATTGGCACTATCTTCTCCAATCCTTCTGGACAGCCGCGGGCAGCCCCCATGCAACAGCAGGATCAGTACGATAGCCCCCAGACCGAAACTGCTCAGGCAAAAACCGCCACTGCAACAGCCGCTTATCCTTTGACGTATACCGCAGAAGCTCAGGCTTCAAGTGAGGCTGCCAGTACGAATACGCCGACGCACACACCGACGCACACGCCGACGCATACCCCTGATATCGAATCCTCCAATCAGACAACCGACACACCAACGAGTACCCCGACCGAAGAACCCACAGACACTCCCGAACCGACAAAAGGTCCAACTCCCGAACCTGATGACCCGACCTCAACATCGACCGAAGAAACAGAAACCTCTGATGATCCGGAAGAAAACATCATCCTGGATTGTCCACCGGGCGAGGCCGTTCAGATTAGCGGCGACAATGCACCGCCAGATGTTTCGCTGATGCTCTACATGGGGCGCGATCAACAACTGAGTCCGGTGCGCATTAAGAAATCTGGCCCACGGAAACAATACCTGCCGGTAGGGGGAGGGTTGAGCAACAGCACGGGTGTCTATACACTCACGCTGGTTATGGGCGAAGAGGTCCAACCTCAAGATTATGAGGTCCAGGTTCGGGTGCGTAGCACCCTTGAACTGGTGAAAAAGGTAACGTGTCGGGTTGAGGAAATCGCCCCGGTCTGGGAATTAGACGAATTCTAATCCGTGTCGTCTCGTTGAGTCATATATTCAGCCAGCAACTCGCGCAGTTTGAGCCGCGCACGATGCAGGCGTACTTTCACGGCATTTTCGTTCAAGTTCAGTACTTCGGCAGTTTCAGCCGTACTCAACCCCTGCATTTCACGCAGGACAAAAACAAACCGTAAGTTTTCAGGAATTTGCTGCAATGCTTTTTCGAGTTGGGTACGGAGCTCGTTATCCAGGGCAACCTGGCTCGGATTGACCGGCCAGGATTGACGGTTTTGCACAAAATTATCTGCATTGATAGTGTCGGACATCCCATCAATGGAGGTGGTTACTACCTGCTGGCGGCGAAGTTTCATCAACGCTTCATTAGTGGCGATACGATAGAGCCATGTTCCCAACCCACTGCGCCCATCAAAAGTTGCTATCTTATCGCACGCTTTGATGAATGTGAGCTGGAGCACTCCTTCTGCCTCATCAGGATCGGATATCAGGCGCATTGCCTGACTATACACCATTGAGGCATACCGTTTGACCATGCAGGTGCAGGCATCTCTCTCCCCCTGGCGAAGTCCGCGGAGCAATTCTTCTTCTGTGTCGTAAACTTTTAGATTAATTTCGGGTCCTGGCACGCGACCTCCTTCATAGACTTGCAAGGGTTTGACATTTGGGCCTGTTTTTTTGTTTCATATTCAGAGTGGGGCGGGAATGGCCCACTCGTCACTCCACTTTCAATCAATACCTCTGCTGAGTTGCAGCTAAAACACACAAAAATCCTTGCATCTGCCTTTTTCTGGTGTTTTTTTCTTAGAAATACACCAGCTTTTTCTATGGTTTTGGGGTAAAAACAGTGTTCTTTGCACAAACCCGCTACGAAGCATTGTATACTCTATTTCAAATATAGTATACAGCAAAATATCTGGTGGCGCAATGGACCATGGCTCACGGAGCTTGCGACCCTTTGTTCTCTACGGTATAATGGAACCACTGACCTCTGACAGAGAGATGTATGGCTTCACAAGCACTCTATCGCAAATGGCGATCACAAACATTTAATCAACTGGTAGGACAGGAGCATGTTCGCCAGACTTTGCACAATGCCATCCTGGAAGAACGGGTGGCGCATGCCTACCTGTTTACCGGCCCACGCGGAGTGGGCAAAACCAGCATGGCACGTCTGCTTGCCAAAGCAGTCAACTGTACCGCGGAAACGTCCGCAAATCGTCCATGTGGTGTCTGCGACTCATGCCGTGCCATTGCCGAAGGTCGTATGGTGGATGTCATAGAAATGGACGCTGCCTCCCATACCAGCGTGGATGATGCCCGTGAACTTATCGAACGTGTCCAGTTTCGCCCAACCAGCGGCTCCTACAAAGTCTACATCATTGACGAAGTTCACATGCTTTCCACGGCTGCCTTCAACGCACTGCTCAAAACATTGGAAGAACCACCCGACCACGCTATCTTTATTATGGCAACCACTGAAGTACATAAAGTACCTGCAACGATCCTCTCGCGTTGCCAACGGTTTACCTTCAGCCGTCTTTC
>CAYFVX010000472.1:0-4363 GCA_964346425.1 uncultured Chloroflexaceae bacterium
CCCAGGCAGGGGTTTGGCACCGCCAAACCCCTACCTGATAACCAATCCCCCCCTTACCATCAGAGTCCTCTCCCCGCGGGAGAGGGGCTGTCGAACTCCCCTTCCCCCCTCTCAAAGGACTCTGTTGGTAAACACCATCTTCTGCCCGGACCTTTGCGTCTTTGCGCCTTTGCGCGAGGCCCTGCCCGGACTTTACCAACAGAGTCCTCAAAGTGGGATAGTGGGTAGTGGGTAGCCTGAAGGCCCAGACACCTGTGGACATTCGGCATTCGGCATTCGGCATTCGGCATTCGGCATTCGGCATTCGGCATTCGGCATTCTCTTGCCCCCGACCCCTACTTCTTCGCTTCTTCCAGGTGATACCACATCGCGTCCATATCCTGATGCGCACGGTAGACCCAGTCTTCGCCCCAGTAGAAGTTGCAGCTTGTTTCGGCACGCAGCAGCCGCCAGTGGGCTTGCTCCAGGTGTTCGCCGCGGTAGGGAGGCTCGCTCAGGGTGTCTTCCAGAGCGGCGTAGGTGGTGTGGAAGGCTTCGCTGGCTTCTTTGACACGTTGCAAGCCATCTTTTTGTACCTGTGAACCGGTCCATTGCAGGAACCCTTCGCCGTGGTGCCAGCCGGTATTCCATGCGCCGGTGCGCACATTGACGCGCCCATGCGCACCAAACTGGTCGAGGTAGTCGCTGATGAAGATGGGCCGGGCGACGGTTTCGTTGCGGCGTATCTGGCCCATGAAGTCTTCGTAGAAGACGTGCCAGAAGTTGCCTTTGGGCGTGGTGTTGCGGAACCAGCCGCCATTGTCGCCATCCGTACAGGTTGTGACCAGTGGTGGGAAGTCGCACCATTTGGTGCGCTCGTGCAGTTCGTGCTCAAACCAGCCGTAGTTCATACCGGACTCTTGTGCGTCAGAAAGCTCGCGGTCGCGCACAACGACGATGATTTCTTCGCCCTCATACTCGGCAATGTGCGGGCGGTAGCGGATTTCTGCCCAGTCCATCGGGTCAATCGGGTCAATGTATTTGCTATCTACCATAACGTAGCGGTAGCCAAATTTCTTGAGCAGCGGGATCATCTCCATGCAGAAGCCCATTTCGGGCGGCCAGAAGCCGTTAAAGTTGGTGCGGTTGAAGAGGTGGTTTGCGATACCGAGCCATCGTTCCAGGTGGGCATCCCAGTCAGCTTCGGGGGTGAGTGGCAGCACGGGGTGGTAGTAGGCGGTGCCAAATATTTCAAAGATGCGCGTATTTTGCAAGTGCCAGAGCAAGTCACCGCATTTCATAATTCCATACACCCGATCCTGAAATGCGGGGTTGGAGAGTGTCTCCAGCAATGTTCCTGATAGGTTGAGATGCACGCGGGCTATATCTTCAAAGAGCCACATCGAGCGTGGCATACGGTCCAGTGCCCAGAGGATTTCTTTTGCTTCCCATTCTTTGTGTTCGAGCAAGTATTCCAGGTTTCCCGCCGGTTGATGCATGTTCAAGACCAATGCGTGATAAATATGTCTCATTTGGTTTTTTCTCTCCTCTGTGATTCATTTCTCAGCGGTCAGCAGCAATGGTGCCCATTATAAATTCACCTCTCAAAAAAGTCTACATTCCTATGCCTTGACGACCACGATGGTCACGTCGTCGTTTTGCTCGGTGCCCTGCGCAAACGAGCGCAACTGCGCCAGCAGATGCGCCAGCATAGCACCGGCACTGCTGCGTGGCCCCCGTTCCACCGCACCGAGTAACCGTTCAAAGCCAAACATGTCACCCGCAATATTTCGCGCTTCAATCACGCCATCGCTCACCAGCACCACCATGTCTCCCTCGTTTAGTTTGAGCGACATTTCCGCATAATGTGAGGGCATGTCCAGCGCGACGCCAAGCGGTAGTCCCCCGACGTCAAGCCAATCAACCTGACGGTTGTCCCGTAAGATCACCGGGGCAACACAGCCGTCATTGCCGACCCGCAACATGATGGAACCATCCGGGCAACGCGTCCATTCGCTATACACAAATGCACAATTCTGGCGGCTGGTTTTGGTATACGATCCAATGGCACTGGAAAGATATTTGAGCAGTTCTTCCAGCGTGTAGGACTGGTGCTTGCAATCAATTGGATGGCGGTCGGTTGAATAGGTCTGCGTGATAATCGTATTGAACGAGGCCAGGCTAATCGCCATCAACAGTGCGGCCGCCATGCCTTTGCCGGAAACATCCCCGACCGCCACTGCAAACCGTTGCACTTTTTCATCTTCGCTTTTGCCAAAATCATGGTAGGTATAGAAATCGCCGCCGATTTCGTGGGCTGCCCGCGTGTAGCAGACGACTTCCAGGCTTCCCCAGTCGGGTACGGTTGATGGGAGCAGACTTTGCTGAAACACCCGCGCCATAGCCAGTTCGCGCTCAATCGTCGCCAGGCGTAGCCGTTCTTGCTCTGCCTGTTTCTGCTCCCCCCTTTACCATCAGAGTCACTCTGGAGAGGATGTTGCTGGCTGCTACGCAGCCAGCAACATCCTCTCCAGGGGATGCCATATTTTTCCATTCATGCGGCGAAATCTCTGGTATGGTATACTGTCTCTATTGCCATGCATCAGCAACCACCAGAACCAACCAGAGATAGACCATCTGCCTTCCTCGCCCTGCTCCCGCTCATCCTGCTGGCGGTGATGGGTGGGGGGGCACTTACGCTGGCAACGGCCCGCTGGGGTATCGGGATAGAATCCGATTCGGTGGTCTTTCTCAGCACGGCGCACAATGTGTTGGGCGGACGGGGCATTCTGGCATTTATTGATGGCACCACCCGCCCGCTGACTCATTTTCCGCCGCTCTATCCGTTGCTACTCGCCGCGCTTGCCGACGTTCGGCTGGATGTGGTGACGGTGGCACGCTGGCTCAATATTGGCCTGTTCGCGGCAAATATCTTGCTTGTCGGGGCGATTATCAAGCATTGCACGCCACGTTCGCGGTGGCTCCCCGTGTTCGGGGCGTTTTTGCTGCTCACCTCGCCAGATGTCATCCTGACGCATGCGATTGTGCTTACCGAGCCGCTGTTTCTGCTGCCTGCATTTGGCGGGTTGCTGGCTTTTGCATGGGCGCGGTCGCGTGGTTCTGTCGGGTGGTTGTTGCTTGCTGCGGTGTTGATGGGCATGGCCTGTCTTATCCGCTATCCCGGCGTAGTGTTGATTGCGGCGGCTGGTGCAGAGGTGTTGCTGTTTGACCACCGGCGTCTGCGCGTCAGGTTGCGTGATGCAGTTGTGTTTGGCGCACTGGCAAGTCTTCCCCTGCTCGTCTGGTTCCTCAGAAATATGCTGATGAGTGGCAATGCGGCAAACCGTGAATTGCTGGTCCATCCTGTCACCCTCAGCCATATCCAGTCGCTTCTCTTTACCATCTCAACATGGCTACTGCCGCAAACGCCACAATTCCAACTGCATCCAGGCATCCGTATTCTGCTGGTGGGGGTGTTGCTGGTTGGTGGGTTGTGGGTTCTCTCGCGGTATCGGGCGCACAAGCAGGTGCAACTGCTCAAAAGCACTCTGCTTGCATCCCCGCTGCTGCGTTTGCTGGCTATCTTTGTGGTGCTCTATCTGCTCTTTCTGGTCGTCTCTATTTCGTTGTTCGATCTCAGCACGCCGCTCAACTATCGGCTTCTGCTGCCGGCGTATGTGGCTCTGGTTATCCTGGGGTGTGCGCTGGTGTATCCTCTGGCGCAGCAGCTTGCGCCCACACATATCCTGCGCCGGGTGGGAATAGTTGTCGGTATTCTTTTCATTGTCGTCTACAGTGGCAGTGGCGTGCAACTTTTCACCTATCTGGCGCAGCAGGGGTGGGGCTATAGCGGCAAGCTGTGGCACGAATCTGAGCTATTGCCTGCCGTGGCTGCCCTGCCAGCGGAAACCCGTGTCTATACCAATGCGTCTGATGGGGTGTATATCCTCACCGGCCGCGAGACGGTCTCGCTGCCCTACAAGCGAGGGAGAACGACAGGGAAAGATCGTCCGGTAGCGTATGCTGCTGAGATGGAGGCGATGCGGCAGGAGGTTGTGCAGCAGCAGGCGGTGATTGCCTACTTCGATTTGATTACCTGGCGTGACTATCTGCCTTCCAAACAGGTTGTCCATACACAACCCGGTGTGCAGCCGGTGCTGGAAACCTGGGATGGGACGATCTATGGGGGTGATACCAGTGACGAGTGATGAGTGATGAGTGCTACCAGGTTGCAAAGCGGTTGAGGAAATATCGTAGCAGCGGCTTGTAGCCCTGCTGTCGCCACGATTCATCTGCTGTCCCGCTCCGACAAGGCGTGTGGCTTGCAGACGCGGAAGAAACGTCACAAATGGGCAAATTCCGCGGTTAAAAACCGCGGCTACGA
>CAYFVX010000473.1:0-4361 GCA_964346425.1 uncultured Chloroflexaceae bacterium
CGGTGGAACGGTGGAACGGTGGAACGGTGGAACGGTGGAACGGTGGAACGGTGGAGCGTTCCACTCTATTGGCATCTTAAAAACTAGATAGTATGGAGGACATAAGGATGAAAACGCATCCCTGAACAATCATCAGAAAGATCACCTCTTTATCCCTGCTTCCCATTGCTTTTTTGATGGTAGGACTTGCTATGGTTGCAAGTTTCTCACCTGTTGCACAGGCTACTCCAGCAATCAGTAGCAATACATCAGTATTGACGATAGACCTGAGTGGAACGTGGTATAAGGACATCACGGTTGAACTGCAAAAGGCAGATGGCGGCAAAATCTGGTCGCGGAATAATGCGCATGGTGCCAACCGCACCTATAATGTGCTCAAGAATACCTATGATGTCAAGCTGGTGCAGGGGCCAAAGAGTGTGACGGTGGATGCCCTTGATTGTCAGAATGATTGCACCGTTGCTGCCAGTGATGTAGTGAAAACAATGTCGGTGGGTCTGGACGATTGGTTTCTTACAGCGTGAACAAACTTCTTACCACCACACGCCTGCCGCGTGGTATCAATACCGCTCCTTGAGCACTCGTTGCAACGCATCATAAAGCTGAAAGGCGTGCTGAACTTTTTCGGCCGCTGCTTCCATATGCTTACTGTACCCCAGAAACTCAATCTCAGCACTGATCTCTGAAAGTTGCAGCGCACCAATCTGCGCACTACTGGATTTGAGTGAATGAGCGGTGAGAGCCAGATTGTCTGCATCACCATTGCTTGCAAAACGGATCATCTGCTGCAAAAGGTGGTGGGTGTCTGCCAGAAAAGTCGCAATCAAGTCCTGGATTATGGACGGGTCTTCATCACCGATAACATCGAGAAATTCCTGATGTTTTTCTGGATGGAGTACTTCGCCAGAGATCAATGGTTGTTTTGCCGCAGCATAAATGTCGGGACGTTGTCGTATTCCCTCAGATACAATCTGCTCTATCCGCTTGAGCTTATCTATTAATTCCTGCACCTGGACGGGTTTGCCGATATAGTCATCCATGCCAGCAGAGATACACCATTCGCGGTCGCCCTGCATGGCATGCGCAGTCATAGCGATAATCGCCGGACGTTTTTCCGGCGGAAACCACTCACGGATGCAGCGAGTTGCCTCTATACCATCCATTTCTGGCATCTGGACATCCATCAAGATAACATCATAGGTTTGCCGCTTTAATGCATCCAGTACTTCCATCCCATTGGCTACAACATCTGCCCGATACCCAAGCCGTTCCAGCAACCGCAAAGCGATTTTTTGATTGACGATATTATCTTCTGCCAGCAGGATACGCAGGGCTGGCATTGGTTTATCCTGGCTGAACGGGGAAACATATTCCGCGGATGGGTGATGGACACCCGACAAGACACTGATAAGCGTATTGTAGAGCTGCGAGAGTTTGACCGGACGGGTGAGGAACGCGATTGAGTGGTCAGTTTGATATTTGCGCAGAGCCTTACCCCACTGACCAATCGAAAGAAAAACAATTAATGGAAGAGCCTGCGCATGGGGCACGTTCCGAATCTCTTCGACCATCTGCAAACTATCTGACTGGCTCAAGCGCATATCGAGAATGAGAACATCAAAGGCTTTCTGCTGCTTGAGCAAGCGTAACGTCTCTTCATGCGTATTGATCGAGGTCGTGATCATGTGCCAGGAAGCCACCCGTTGCTCCAGAATACGGCGACTGGTGGCATGCGTATCGCCAACAATCAACACCTGTTTCCCATTGAGGACGGGTTGTTCGCGGCTCAAGTAGCGCAGGGTTTTCGTGTCCTGCTCAGGAGAGAGCGGCATAGCAACCGTAAAGTAGAAATTCGATCCGACGCCCTCTTCACTTTCGACCCACATGGTTCCCCCCATCATTTCCGCAAGTCGCTTGCTGATAGCCAGGCCCAGCCCTGTTCCGCCATATTTGCGGGTTGAGGAGGTATCTATCTGGCTGAACGATTTGAACAGGCGGTCCAGGCGATCCTGGGGAATACCGATACCTGTATCCCGCACCGATACGTGAATGGTGCGGGGTTCGCTGTGCGGCTGGATATCCTGTTCTGGGAGACATGCTTCAAGTTCCACGGTTATGATTACTTCACCGTTATCGGTAAACTTGACCGCGTTGCTGAGAAGATTGACGATAATTTGACGTAATCTGGTGACATCGCCTATCAATACATCCGGCACGTCTTCCTCAATCACGTAAACCAGGTCAAGATTTTTGCTGGCGGCATCGGTCGCCAGCAAGTCCAGCGATTCTTCGACACAGGCACGGAGATGGAAAGGCTGTGCTTCGAGCGAGAGCTTCCCGGCCTCAATCTTGGAAAAATCGAGAATGTCGTTGATAATATCGAGCAAGGCATTGCTGCTGGCGCGAGCGGTCTCTACCAGATCAAACTGTTCCGTCGTCAATTCGGTATCCAGCAACAGCGTGGTGGTGCCAATGATGGCATTCAGTGGTGTGCGAATCTCGTGGCTCATATTTGCCAGAAACTCAGACTTGGCCCGGGTTGCAGATTCGGCGGATTCTCTGGCCTGTTGCAATTCTATTTCCGTGCGTTTGCGTTCATCCACTTCCGTTTGCAAACGACGGTTGGCTTCAGTGAGTTCGTGCTCTACCTGTTCGCGGTTTTTGAGTTCATCGAGCAGTTTCTGCACCGCATGCCGCAGCATGTCCGTTCGTTCATAGACCCGCTGTTCAAGTTCTTGCTCAATACGTTTATGATCGGAAATATCACGAAAGGACGCAAGGTAGGCTGGCTCGCCTTCCCACTCGATTTCAACGACGCGCATTTCTACAATCGGCCGTTTGCCGTTGCGGTGTAACACGCACAAGTCAGCTTTGCCTTCTGAGACCAGCGGAATACCCAGTTCAACACCCTCCAGTTCTTGCCGGGAGTAGCCAAACATAGCTTCTGCGGCCGGGTTGGCAAATCGTACCAACCCTTTGACATCCACAAGAATCGGCTCACTGCTTTGCTCCAGAAGGCAGCGTAGACGCTCGTGCTTATTTTCGGCGGCAGTTTCTTCCAGCGAGGAAAAAAGATCGAGCAAAGAGAGTGGCGACCAGGAGGGTTGTACATCCTGGTCGTCGGGGGCAGATGAGATCTTCGCACGTTTTTGACCACTGTCCAACAAATCTGCCAGCGGTGCTCGCCTGAGCAGCGAAGTATATGCCTGGTCACGTTGTTGGAGAAGATGCTCAAGCTCTTCTATCTGCTGCCGCAGTGCTTTGTTTTCGGATCGCAATTCTTCAATTGTCATAGCGTATAACCAGGCCAGAAAAGCAGCGACTTATGACCTCTTTCCTGGCGATGCTTCATCTTCTGGTTGTTGCGATTCAAGACAACGAGTGCTTTCATTTGCATGAATGAAGGGAATTTCTGACTATGCTTAATCTTCTGGCTGTTCAATCACCACCGGCACCACTCCTACGTGATTAGCTACCGCTCGTGAGAGGGAAAGACAATGGTCGGACGTTTCCAGCAGCATGCACCCATCGGCTCCAACCGCCAGCACTTCCACATCTATTCCTTCGCATATACCCTGCCCGCGCAAAAAATCGCGCACCACATCATCTGCAGCAATGGAGGATACTCGGCCCCACTGTCCAGCCGTCAGATTGGACATCGTTTCAATCGGGGGTGTCGTTGCCTGAACGTTGTGCTCGGATAGAGTTTCATGCACGGGTCGGTCTAAAAAGGATGCCAGACGTTCGGTCAAATTTTCCGAGGAAACGTGTTCCAGTTGACAGGCGATATCGTCGGCTTCCTCATCATCAATGTGCAATTTTTCGGTTAAGAATGTTTCCCAGAGCCGACGGCGGCGAAGGATACGCTGCGCCAGAGCATTTCCCTCAGCAGTCAGGGTCACCCCTTTGTATGGTTGATACTCAACCAGCCCCTGCTCAGCCAGTTTGCGACACATCTCGTTGGTAGAAACTGGCGATATAGCAAGTTTTTCCGCAAGACGAGAGAGGGGAACAGGCTTCTGCCCCCTACGCAACATTGCTGTGGTTATCAGATACATTTCAACACTTTCACTACTCATTGCGCTCTCCCTCCAATACCGTCCTTATATCATATAGTAACTCTTATTATAGCCAGACATCACGGCTTTTGTAAATAGAGCAATACGGTTCAACTTGTCAAATTGCAAAGCTTATGCTATCTTTAAGCGAGGCGTTTGTAGTATATGTACAGGGTGAGACTAGTATGGAAGAACAACTCAATCTCAGTCCGCAAGACGAGCGGTATCTCAATAGCCCAAGTTTTGAGATCTACATGATTGCTGGTGCTGTGTTTGCGCTTGGAATGACACTCTCCTTCGTCT
>CAYFVX010000474.1:0-4358 GCA_964346425.1 uncultured Chloroflexaceae bacterium
TGTGACCATTTCCCTTTTCACTCTTCCCCCTTCACTCTTCCCTCTTCACTGTGGATGTTCCAGATGCGGACCGTGCCATCTTCGCTGCCGGAAACCAGTCGTTGACCATCTGGTGAAAACGCAACCGACTGCACCCCGCCGATATGCCCATACAGCGTTTGCAGCAATGCACCATTTGCCAGTTTCCAGAGCCGCACCGCACCATCGCTGGACGCGGCCGCCAGCAATGTCCCATCCGCTACAAATGTCGCAGTGAGCAACGTCCCAGCATAATCTTTCAGAGTACGTTGCCGCACGCCATTGTCCATCCGCCACAAACGTACTATTCTATCATGCGATACGACTACCAGTGTCGCCGCCTCGCTGACGAAAGCAACCGTGAGCAGGATACCGGTATCCCGTTCGCGCAAGGTCCGCAACCGTTCACCATCCGCGATGTTCCACAGGCGTACCGTGCCATTCCAGGAACCAGAAGCCAGGATGTCGCCCTGCGGCGTAAACACAACACTGGTGACATGGTCGGCATGGCGTTTTAAGACCTGGCGCAGTTTGCCGCTGGCAACCTCCCACAACCAGACATCTTGCGAACCAGCCGCAAGCAGCGAGCCATCCGGCGAAAAGGTAAGGCTACGCACCCAGTCCGTATGGCGCAGGGTAGCCAGCGGTTCCCCATCTGGCAACCGCCACAATCGTGCCGTCTCATCGTCTGCACCAGAAGCGAGGGTCGTGCCATCGGCAGAAAATGCCAGGCACTTGATGGTACTGGTATGACCACCGAGGGAATTTGCCCAGGTTTGCGCAGCAATCTGCCAGAGCCGTATCTGTTGATCGCCGGTTGCCACAGCGAGCGTTTCGCCATCTGGCGAAAACGTTGCACTGGTCACGCTATGGTCGGTGGCGGCAAGCGTGTGCTGGCACGTTTTATCCGCCACCCGCCAGAGCCGCACAAGCTGATCATCCGCGGCCGCTGCCAGCATCTTGCCATTGGGCGTGAACATGACGTGCTGCACATTGCCTTCCGCCCCCTTGAGCACCCCGATACACGTTCCATCCAGCGAACGCCAGAGCCGGACCGTCTGGTCTCCCGAACCCGACGCCAGCAATGAACCATCTGGCGAGACGGCAACACTGCGCACACTTTTCTTGTGCCCCTTGAGCGTGTCTATGCGTTCGCCATCGGAGATGCGCCAGAGTGGAACGGTGCCGTTTGTCGCAGCGGCTGCCAGCAGTTCACCATCGGGCGAAAAAGCCAGGCTGTTGAGCATTGAACGACCCGGCAGCAGGTTCAGCCGTTGTCCATCTTGCAAGTTCCATAGACGGACTGTGCCATTGGCGGCACCAGTGGCAAGAATAGTACTATCCGGGGAAACCGCCAGGCTCCTGACGGTATCGGTGTGTTGTTCAAAGGTTGCCAGGGATGAGC
The DNA here is from genome assembly GCA_964346425.1 of uncultured Chloroflexaceae bacterium. GTDB lineage: Bacteria > Chloroflexota > Chloroflexia > Chloroflexales > Chloroflexaceae > JAAUSY01. Next base: position 1,424 of record CAYFVX010000474.1, read on the forward strand.
CGTCCCGTACATTCCAGAGGCGAGCCGTCTGGTCACGCGAACCGGAAACCAGGAATCGCCCATCAGGAGAGAAGGCGAGACAGGCAATACGGGCGGCGTGTGCTTGTATGGTATGCAAGAATGCTCCCGAACGGATATCCCAGAGATGGATCTGCTGGCGGTTGGCGAGTGCCAGCCAGCCATGCGCGGTGTTGACGCTTGCGCACTGTGCCGGGCAGTCTATTTCCCAGAGAGGTTGTCCGCTGTGCATATCAAACAGGCTGGCTCCGCCGCTGGCGATAATGAGAACCAGGTGCTCATTGTCAAGCGGAATGGCCTGCAAGAGTGAGCCACGGGTAACTCGCTGATACAACCCCTGCCGCAAAAGATCTGGCAGCACGAAGAAACCCCGCAACTCCGCGGGCGAGGAGTGGTTGTCAGCGGAACGGGATGGAGGCAAAGCCGTTTGTCGGGGATGGGGAGGCACCAGGTCCATTGCAATGGGAAACAACAGAGGTTCTTGCGCTGGCTCACTCGCGGGTGCGTTGCTGTCGTCAGGGTTGGCAATTGGTGCCATTTTTGCTGCAAGCTCACTGGCACGGTAGTGGAGCGCACGCAACAGCCGCTTGTAACCCCGTTCGTCAAACAGGTTGACACTTTGCAGGTGGCTCAACCGCTCTGGCAAGTTGCATGGTTCCAGTTTGACAGGAATGATGAAGATGGTTCCTTCCGGCTGCTCGTCGGCAATATCCAGTGCGAGCTTGATTTCTTTGTTGACGTGACCGCTGCTATCCAATGATATGGGTGACAGGCAAACGATCACGACATCGCTGGCGTGTACCGCTTTGCGGATTTCGTATTGCCAGTTTTGCCCTGGCAATACGTCTTCTTCTGCCATCCAGGGATGCATCCCTTCCGCTTGCAGCCGCTGGTACAATTCCAGCACAGCGGGAGCATCTTGCAACGCATAGCAGAGAAAGGTATGTAAAGGCAAGAGTGGAACTATCTGGTCACGACTGGTTCTGGACATGCGGCTGCGTGTACTTTCTATCCTTTCCTGGCATCCAACCCTGATTATATCATACGAAATTTTTATTCCACCGCCCTGCTGGCATGCAACGTAATTTATTTGTCATTAGAGAGCCTTCCCTATCATATAGCCATATGGTAGAATAATGCGATAATGAAATACATAAGACCAAATCCTCATACGTGAAGGAGTTTTCCCATGAGTGATAGCCACGCAAAAACCCTTGCCAGCCTTTCGGAAGATTTTTTACGTGATTACTTTCTTTTCTATCCCACCAGTGCCAGTATGCTCGGATTGCATAGCTACGACGGGCAAATACCCGATTTGAGCCAACATTCTATCACCAATCGCCTCGCAGTTTTACAGGATTACCGTGATCGCCTGCAACAGATAGATCCCCGTTTGCTCGATCGCCTGGACACGTTTGATTACGACTTGCTGCGCTGGCGGATTGATGCAGAAATCTGGTCATGGAGCGAATACCGTGACCATACACGCAACCCGATGCTCTATGCCGATTTCGCCATGGTTGACGGCTATATCAAGCGCAATTATGCACCGCTGGAGGTGCGCACCGAGGCATTGATTCGCCATCTCAACCAGATCCCTGCCGCGATGGAAGGAGCGCGTGAGAACCTGGCAGATGGTGTTCCGCGGGTGCTGATTGAAGAATCGCTGCCGGTCTTTGAAGGATTGATTACCTTCTTACAAGACAGTCTCAATGGACCATTCAAGCAAAGCAACCTCTCCTCCACGCTCCAACAATCGTTGTGGCAGGCTCGTGACAAAGCCGTGGATGCACTGAATGAGATGCTACGTTTCCTCGATTCACTGCTCCCTACAGCCCCGGAGGAGTTTGCAATTGGAGCGACTCTCTTTTCCAACATGCTGGCCTACAACGAGCTGATAGATATGCCACTGGAGAGTCTGCTCAGACTTGGCGAAGAAGATTTGCACAAAAACCAGGCAGCTATCACGGAAGTGGCTGCCCAGATAGACCCGACACAGAGCGTTGCGCAACTGATGCAAAAACTCGGCCAGGATCACCCGACAGCCGAGCGATTGGTGGAAGAAACGCGGCAATTGCTGGATAATCTGCGGGATTTCCTGCTCGAACAGCAGCTCGTGACGTTGCCACAAGATGCCCAATGTCTGGTGCAAGAGACGCCGCCCTTTGCTCGTTGGGCATTTGCCATGATGGATACGGCAGGTCCCTTTGAACGTGTGGCAACCGAAGCTTTCTATTATGTCACGCTACCAGAACCGGACTGGTCCCCAGAGAAAATCGAAGGCTGGTTGACCAAGTTCGACTATGCCACAATGACCGGAGTCTCCATTCACGAAGCCTATCCCGGTCACTTTGTCCATTTTATGCAGGTTCCACACGCCCCTACGAAACTGGCGAAAACATTTGACACCTATTCCCACTATGAAAGCTGGGCACACTACTGCGAAGAGATGATGCTGGAGCAGGGGTATGGCAATGGTAATCTGCAATTGCGGCTGGCGCAACTGGGCGAGGCACTGGTCCGCAACTGTCGCTATATCTGCGCCATCAAAATGCACACGCAGGGCATGCGTGTAGAAGAAGCCACGCGCTTCTTTATGGAAAATGCTTATATGGATGAAGTAACGGCAACCAAAGAGGCACGGCGCGGCACGCATGATCCGGGCTACATCAACTATACGCTCGGCAAGTTGCTGTTGCGTCAGTTGCGCGACGACTATCGCGCATTTCACGGCGAGCATTTTTCACTGAAACGCTTCCACGATGACTATATTGGCTATGGCTCACCACCCATTCCCATCCTGCGCAAGATGATGCTGTGAAGCCTGGACCGTGGACGGTGGACGGGAGACCAGGGACAACGGTCCTCACATGTGTAGAGATTTTCGCAAAACCTGATACCAATGGGACAAGTCGCC
>CAYFVX010000475.1:0-4356 GCA_964346425.1 uncultured Chloroflexaceae bacterium
CCTGACCCCTGACCCCTGGCGGGCAAAATGGGCAAAGCGATGGTCAGCATCGGTTGCTTGCTGGTCGCGTCAACGGTTATCGCACTCACAAAAGGGTGCTCACGTCCTTGCAAAAAGAATGGTTCCTGGCTATAGGTAACCCCAGTGTATTGTTCGCTGGTGGTGGCGATAACGTTCCCGTTGCTTGCGTCCAGGATGAAGAGGTGCTGAATATCCGGCTGGCTGGCACGCATTGTTTCCAGGGTCGCTCCCAGGGTAGCCAATGTCTGCTGGTCTGGTCCAGCGGAGGGAGCAGACTGTTGACGCAAATTTTCCGTCTGCTGGCGCAGGGTTGGGAAGGTTGCCAGTGTGGACAGGGTGTGCTGATGTTGCTCGATCCAGCGAATAATTTCTTGCTCTTTGGTCGCCGCCAGGTCGTGCATGTGGGTTTTTGCATGGTTGGTCGTCTGCTGACTCGTCGCGATATATGCCAGGAATGCAACCACGAGGATAGTGACGACATAGAAAAGGGTGCAGGAGAGCATCATGCGGTGCATCAGGCTCCCATGCCCGGTTGCCCAGCGTTTCTTTGCTGGTTGTGGGGATGTATTGGTAGCCATCTTTTCCTTTCCCCCCCTTCTTCACATACTCCTTCGACCCGCACGGCCACCAGGGTAATATCGTCATGCTGCGCTGTCTCGCCGGCAAACGTCTTGACCTGCTGCATAATGTGCTCAATAAATGCGGCTGGTGGCAGACAACCGCTCTCGCGCACCAGTTCTTCTAGCCGTTCAAACCCGAATAATTCTTGCGTGTTATTGTGGGCTTCCACTACACCATCTGTATAAAACAGGAGCATGTCGCCAGCAGTGAGTTGAACTTGCAGTTCATCATAGGGCGTTTCCGGCATAATGCCAAGCGGAAATTTGGCACCAGGTACATTGAGATAGTGGACCGTACCATCCGCTGTGCGGTGTAAGGGGGCCAGTTGGCCGGCATTGGAAAAAGCCAGCCGCATGTGGTCTACATCTATGGTGGCATAGCAAAACGCCACAAACGAATGTGGTGGAACATCGCGGAAGACGCTACGATTGGTGGCACGGGTGACAGTAGACGGTGTGCGCTGATCACGGGCTTCGGTGCGAGCGGCCGCCCGCGCAATCAGCATGAGCATGGCACCGGGGATACTCTTGCCCGATGCATCGCCAATCATCAATGCCAATCGCTGGTCGTTCAGCGCAAACACATCAAAGAAATCGCCACCGGTTTCCCGTGCTGCGACACAACTGGCAGCAACTGTCAGGCCGGGTATTTCTGGCAATGAGCGCGGGAAGAGATTGTTTTGTATTTGATGGGCAATCGAAAGCTCCTGCTCAAAGCGGGCTATTGATTCTTTGTAGAGACGGGCATTTTCCAGCGCAACCGCTGACTGGTTGGCAAAAGTCATCGCAACTTCGGCGTCTCGCGAGGTGAAGCGGTGCGGCTCATGCGCATTGATATTCAAAACGCCGATGGTCTCATCTCTGGCAATGAGCGGCACACCGAGCCAGGAGCGAATGTGCGCGGTCAGCGATGTATCGCTCCAGTCTATGGCCTGACTGGTATCGTTGATAAGTATGGGCTGGTGGTTTTGTATCACTTCGGCAGCTCCACGCCGCTCTTCAATGGCAACTATGGTTTGTTCCATGTCTTTCAGGTGCAGTTCTCTGGTATTCGGGTCCATTTCGTTCTTGCTGCTGCGCTGCCCATCCGTAGAAATCCGTGATGCAGCAGGGGTGAGATGATTGCCTTCCCGCAACATGATCGAAGCACTGTCGTAGCAAATAACATTTTCGAGTTCGCCCAGGATGAGTTGCAGCACTTCGTCGGGGTCAAAGGATGAGCTGATAACGCGGGCGACCTCGCGCAGGGTATCTGCGGTTTTGCGTGCATTATGCTCTGCGGCAAACAGACGGGAATTTTGCACGGCGGCCGCGATGGAGGTTGATACACTGAGCAGCAATTCTTCTTCTTGCTGGGTGAATTGACGCTCCTGGTAGCAATCCAGCCCAATCGAGCCAATGATTTGATTATGGCTTATCAGCGGAAATGCCATAAACGAAGCAACCCCGATCTTTTGGAAATGTTCGCGCGAACTGATGGAGAGCTGGTCTGTGGCTGTGGATGAGATACAAATGGGGCGTCCTGTTTTGAAGAATTGTTGCATCATGGGACTATTATCAAGCGTAACCTGCATGCCAACAGTGTCTTGTGGTGGATATTCGGCGACAACTGTTCCAACTGAGCCATATTCACTGCTTTCATCAAAAAACATAATGCCCACATGGTCTGCCCAGAAGAGACGCGCAACCTCTCTGGCGGCCATATCAAGAATTTCTTGCTGGTCGAGCTTGCTACTGAGCAGGAGCGCAATGTGATTGACCAGTTCCAGTTTCTGTGCCAGGTATTCAGCTTCTTCTGCACGGGCACGTTCAATTGCCAGGGTGTTGGTGAGGGTTTTGTTGGTGAGCCAGATGAGCAACCCACCAGCCACAAGGAGAACCATCAGCGTGCCCACCTGTACGTATTGTAGTTTGCGGGCGGCTTCAACAACGCGCGTGGTAAAAGCCTCGGTTGCCACTCGGCGTGAGTTGACCATTGCATGGCTGAGCGTAATCATACGATCAACGACTGGTTGCAATCGCAGGGCGGTATTGCTGGTCGGAAATGTTCCCTGTTCAATGGCAAGATAGCGTTGCAAGTCTGTTTGCAATTGTACCACATACGGCTTCTCCCGCTGATAATATTCGCGGAAGAAGGGGTCGTCACTGGTCTCGGCATTGAGCACCGTCTGGTTGGAGAGCGCAATACTGTTGATAACCTGGTCACGCTGGGTGAAATAGTCATCTTCGTCAACGGGTATACCGAGGGCAATGCGTCTGATAACATCACGCAGCAGGAGGATTTCCCGCTCTTGCTGCGTGGGTGCCCAGAGGCTGAGTCGGGGTGAAAGGCGTTCGGTAACGAGATTACGCGATACCCGCAACGTGACGAAGATGCCCAGGGTAATCACCAGGATAACGGCGAGGAGCGTAATGAAAACAATCGTGCGTTGCGGAAGCCCTTTGTTTTTCTGTCTTTCAGGTCTGGTTGTTTGCAGATTCATTCAGGTTTGTATCTCGATTTCCCCATTGATGAGCTTTTGCTTCATTTCCCAGATGATTTGTTGCACCTCGTCTGGCACGAGCAGGCTATGCATCTCCGCCAGCCCGATGGCTCCCGATTGGAGATCAAGAGTGATGGTGCCCGGCTGTAATGTACCGCCGCGGAGTGCTTGCAGGAGCCAGAAGACTGCGACATCCATCTGTTTGACGCGGCTACTTACGATGACATCTGGCTCAAGCCAGCGCAGGTCTTCACCCGTGGTGATGAGAAAATGCTGCTGTTGTTTGGCTGCTTCGATAGCTCCCAGGGTGGTCTGCTTGTTTTCAGTCACAGCATAGACGACCTCTGCTCCCTGGCGATATAATCTGGTAGCGTTATCCATCGCCACCTGCGGCTTGCCAGTGGTATCGCCCCGCTGACTGGCTGGCAGATAGGCACGCACAATGGTGGTATGCGGGCGAATAGTGCGTACTCCCTGCGTCCAGGCAAGCTCGATACGGCGGGTGGCTGGCGTTTCCGTCTCACCCAGAAAACCAACAGTGCCACTGTCGCTCAGCAGTGCTGCCAGCACACCGGCTAGAAAATCCCCTTCCGCTTCGTGGAAAACCACCGAGACGACATTGGGTGCTTCTACCTGGGCATCAAGCAGCGCAAAAAGCTGTTCTGGATATTCCTGCGCGACCGTCTGCACAGGAGCAGTATATTCCTTTCCCTGCGCAATGACAAGGGCATGCTCTTCTTCTGCAAGCGTGCGCAGGGCATTTGCATGGCCCTGTAGCTCGTGTACATCCACTTCATGGAAGGAGATACCCAGTTCTTGTTGCCCACGCAGCAACCCGGCATAGGCCATATCATTGAAGCCACGGTCTCCTGGTCCGGCGGTACTGAATGCCAGACCAACGCTCAGCGAGGGCTGTGCGGTAGGAGTGACCTGTGATGATTGCACGGGCAGGCCACAGCCAGTGAACAGAAGTGGTGGCAGGCAGAGGGTAATTAGTATGGGCAATAGCCTGATTATTGGGTGAACTGGCATGTGTTTACTCTGCATACTGGTCGAATTTCCTTGTTCCGTATGTTCCTACTAGCTTTAACGTATCATTGTACCAAATCCTGATGAATACATTTTTCCATCTGGAATGAATCCGGGTTATTGTGGTGTTTTTCTGCGGCTACCCCGCAAAAAGGTAGCACCACAGAATATCGTGGAGTATCCTCAACGCAGTTGCCCCAGGG
>CAYFVX010000476.1:0-4346 GCA_964346425.1 uncultured Chloroflexaceae bacterium
GGAGCGTGAGGGAACCAGGTTCCCTCACACACCCACTGGTGACACCCATTGAGGGCGCAGAGACACAGAGATACAGAGATGCAACGAGGAAAACAGAGCCATCCGGGTTCATCTGTGCGCGTCTGTGGTAAAAGTCATTATCCGAATCTGGTATGATACACAGCAAAGTATTACCTGTTCACCTGGTTAGAGGAGTCCGTTATGCGTAAAAACGAGGCACATCGTGTCGTTGTTACTGGTATGGGAGCGATTACTCCGCTTGGAAGCTCAGTGGAGACATTCTGGGAGGGGTTAGTTCAGGGAAGGTCGGGGATTGACACGATTACACGGTTTGATATTACCGATTTTCCCTATGTTATTGGGGGGGAAGTCAATGACTTTGACCCTCGCGATTATATGGATGGAAAAGCTGCCAAACGAATGGCGCGTTTCTCGCAGTTTGCGGTGGCGGCTGCGGGTGAGGCCCTGCGCGATAGTGGTCTCAATCTTGAAACCATTGATCGTACTCGTGTGGCGGTAGATATTGGTACCGGTCTGGGTGGTTCTATTGTTACCGAAGAAGAGGCTCTTGCGTTTGAAAAGCGCGGACGCAAGCGATTAAGTACAGCCCTCTATCTGCCTATTTTTCTGGCAAATATGGCGGCCTGTCAGGTGGCGATGACCTATGATCTGCATGGGCCGACCACCTGCCCGATTGTTGCCTGCGCGACGGGGACGTTTGCGATTGGCGAAGCCGCACGTCTGGTTCATCGCGGTGAGGCGGAGGTTGCGCTGGCAGGGGGTACTGAGGCTGGTATTAGTGCAATAAACACGATGGCGTTTGGTGTTATTGGTGCGATTGCTCCGCCTGGTGATGATCCAAAGACGGCTATCAAGCCGTTCGATGCCGAGCGTAAGGGGACGGCTGGCAGTGAGGGCTGTGGGGTGCTGGTGCTGGAAAGCCTGGAGCACGCGCTCCAGCGGGGCGCACGTATTTATGCCGAAGTGGTTGGGTTTGGGGCAACTGAGGATGCTTACCATGTCACGGCCCCGGAGCCAGAGGCGAGCTATAGTAGTGTGGCGATACGCCGCGCTATCGAGGATGCTGAATTGCAGCCCGAGGATGTAGATTACATCAGTGCGCACGCGACTGGTACTCAGCTTAATGATGAAGCGGAGACGCTTGCTATCAAAAAGGCATTGGGTGATCATGCCTATAAAGTTGCTGTGAGTGGTATCAAGTCTATGATTGGGCACACGGCTGGTGCGGCCGGTGCGCTGGCGGTGATAGGCTGTGTCAAGACCATCGAGACCGGTATCATCCCACCAACTATCAATTATACGACCCCTGATCCAAAGTGCGATCTGGATTGTGTGCCCAATACGGCGCGTGAGGCAACGGTGGATGTTGCGGCCGCCAATGCGTTTGGTTTTGGTGGGCAGAATGCGGTGCTGGTTGTGCAACGCTATGATGGGTAGGAGTGGGAGGACGGTAGACGATGCCTGTCTCCTCTTCCCCTCTCCCCTTCCCCGCAAAGCGGTTGAGGGATACCGTAGCAGCGGCTTGTAGCCGCTGTTGGTAAAGTCCGGGCAGAAACCACGAATAACACGAATAATACGAATAGATGCCGTGGTAGAGACGTTGCACGCAACGTCTCTACCACCAAAAACGCATTTACCAACAGAGTCTTGTAGCCGCTGTAACTCCCCCCAGGTGATGCAGCCACCACACAGCAGACGGGCAGGTTTTGCTGCAAAAGAAACGGATGTATGGGCAAATCCCGCAGTTACAAACTGTGGCTACGATTCCCCACGGGGTTCTTGCAAGCGAAAAATCTCTACCCATGTGAGGGAAGGGGTGTTGAGAAAACTGGTGCGATAGAGCGCATTGCAGATACTCATCACTCATCACTTATCACTTGTCACTGGTACTACGTGTGCCTGCCCGGAGGTCAGGGTTGCCAGCTCTGCAAGAAACGGGTCGCATTGGGAGACTGGTAGCGCAACTTCAAGTTTGACATCAGCCGCAAATTCTTCGTTGATTAGCACAGCTCCATACGATTCGAGTATGTTCTGGATAGGCGTGTAGTGTGTGTATTCTACCCGTACCTGTAACAGGTTTTTTTCGATGCGTTCGGTCTGTGGGAGAATATTTAGCACGGCACGGGTGGTATCGCTGTATGCATGTACCAGTCCGCCGGTGCCGAGGAGTGTCCCTCCGAAGAAGCGGGTAACCACAACCGTAATATCTCCCAGTCCGCTGCCTCGAACTACGGCAAGCATGGGGCGGCCGGCGGTTCCTGATGGTTCGCCGGCATCGCTCATGCCGGCGGTGACACTGGAACCATATCCTATCAGGTAGGCGTATGCGTGGTGGGTCGCATCGGGGAATTCGGCACGGACCCGTGCAATAAATGCTTTTGCCTCTTCAACGGTTGGTGTATATTCGGCACTCCCGATAAAGCGTGAGTTGACCACACGTATTTCAGTACGTGCTGGGCCGGCTGGTATTGGGTAGCTCTCAGGTGTCGTCATAGGTTTCCCTTTTGTCGTGCAATATTATCGCGCAATAGAAGGTAAAAAGACAAAACCTTCAGCTTCTTTTAAGCGCAAAATGTGTATTCCTCCACTAAAATCGGTCACATAGATGTGCTCTCCCTGGACTGAGAGTCCATGCGGTACGCCCGGTGTTGTATAGCTTCTTATGAGCTTTGGCGTTGTGGGCTCCTGGACATCTATCATCTGGACACCCTGGCTGACGGTGGAGAGATAGGCGCGTTCATCAGCAACCACGATTGCTGTTCCCTCACCGGCAAGTGTTCCTACGCTGAGTGGATTGGTCGGGTCTTGCACGTCCACAATCAACAGTCCCCCATTTGCTCCACTCAGCGCAAGGTATGCCAGATTCTCCTGGACGTACACATCGTGCAGATATTGCTGGTCTTGCAAGGTAATTTCTCCCTGCAGGGTCGGGCTGAGGGGGGCACTCACATCGAGAATGCGCAATCCTTCCGTGTCAGCAACATAGGCCAGGCTCTCCACCACTTGAATTGCTCGGACGGAAGCCGGTGTTGTATAGCTTGCCTGGATGGTTGGGCTGAGCGGGTTGCTCACGTCCAGGAGATGTACGCCGCTACTGCCAGCCGCAATGTAGGCAGAGGTTGGTGGTTGCGCTGTGGCGATAGCTACATCTGCGGCTCGTCCTGGCAAGCGCAGGCTGCTGCGGATAGTTGGGCTGAGCGGGTTGCTCACGTCCAGCACGACCATGCCTGCGGTATCGGCAGCAACAAATGCCTGTTCACCGGAAACCGCGAGCGCGAGGGCTGCACCGTTCAATGAAATGGTGCTCTGTTGGTGTGGTTGCTGCGGGTCGCGCACATCCAGCAAGGCTACTCCCTGTTCTTCCGCAGCGACAAATGCCTGGTTGTCGCTCACCTGCACATCCAGTGCGCCGTAGAGGGTCGGGTAGTGGCTTTGGAGGGTGGGCGTCAGGGGATTGTTGAGATGAAATACTTGCAAGCCTCCCCCGGTAGCTGCTACCCAGACTTGCTCTTCTGTTGGGGTATGCTGGATATCTTCCGCTTCGCCGTCTCCTTCTATGTTCATGCTTCCGATGAGTTGGAGGGTGGCGGGGTCACGCACATCTACCCAGGCAAATCCGTTGTTGCCGGTGGCAACATATGCGGTATCTGCGGTGATGTGGAGGGACCGGGCGCGTCCAGCGAGTTTGAGCTTGTCCAGGATTTGCGGGTTGGCGGGGTTGCTGATGTTGATAGCCAGCAGCCCGGCCGTATCCGCTGCAACATAGGCAGTATTTTGCACCACTTGAATATCCAGCGCAGCCGTGGGGGTGGTGATTTCGCCCAGCAATGTGCCACTTATTGGATTGCTGACCTCAAAAATCTGTATTCCTTCGCTGCGACCAGCGGCAACATAGGCAATGTCTGCAACGATATCCACTGCGGTTGCAGAAGCAAGCATGCTGGTGGTGATGGTTCCCAGGGAAATGGGATTCTGCGGGTTGCTGATATCGGCAATAAATACTCCCCCTTCAAAGCCGGTCATCGTTACATAGATTTGCTCATTGGCTATCTGGACGGAGGTGGCGGCTCCGGGTGTCTTCAGCAGTTTGCCGAGCGAGGGGTTGGTAGGGTTGCTGATATCCACGAGTTGTACCCCGCTGGTGCCCAGTGCGACCGCCGCCACAGTGTTTTCTACCGCGATACTCTGGACGAAACCAGCGAGAGCCAGCCGTGCAACTGGTGTCGCGGCACTCTGGTTTTCAAAAACCAGGAGCGCACCTCCCTGCCCAACAAAAACCGCTGAGCCATTCATGGCAATAGCCTGAACACTTCCGCCAGTGCTGC
>CAYFVX010000477.1:0-1317 GCA_964346425.1 uncultured Chloroflexaceae bacterium
ACCAGTGCCTCGCCTACGTCGAAGAGTTCGATAAATGTGTGATAGGGGGCGGTCAGTTGCCGCAAGCCGGGCGGCACGGGCGGCTCGACAACGGTGTCTTCATGTCCCTCCAGCAGCGGAAAGACGTTGTAGAAGTCCTGCGCACTCATAATCTTCCCGCCACCATCCTCATCGTCTTCGAGAGCATCATCGTATTCCTCGTTGTATCCCACGTTGTCCCAGAAACGGGAATCGTTGTAGCCAGCCCGTAGCCATGCGATATACAGCAGGCGCAAATCGCCGCGCAGGAGGTCATCGCGCAGTGGAAGCAACTCATCGAGTTTGCCCTCACCTTTAATAAAAAAGTTGCCACTGCCGCCACCTTCGTCATAAATTTTGATTTTGATAACCACATGCGTCTCATTGACGATAGTGGTAAGATCCTCGGCCGCATCAATGTAGGGTTGCAGCGCATCCAGATCCACCAGCGAACGTGGCAGGCGAAAGATCAACTGGTATACAGCAAAGTTGGTGACATAGAGCATGGCGTCAAAGTATTTCTCCACCAGTTTCTCTGGCGGATGGGTTATATCGCCATAGTTGTAGGAAAATATCGCCTGCGTGGAGGTCAGTTGCACGCGTTTGGATATTTTCTTGATACGCTGCTGTTCTTCTTTCGTCAGCGGTCGCTCGAGGGCGCGAAACTCAAAGTATTCGTATTCCATAGGGTGTATCTCCTGGAAAGATAATATATTCAGGTCAGTTGAAAAAGACGTTTCAACCACATAACAAGTTTACGGGCATGGTCAGCTTCGGCATCAAAATAACGTGCTTTTATTGCCAATCCTAATGGTTTGCCTGGTTCTTTCTGCCAGGCAAGCCAGGTATGAATACGCGCTTTGGAAAAGTGCTCATCAGAAAAATACCGCTCTTCCGCAGGTATCCTTTTGGACGTATTAACACCGTATCGGCAGGCAATATCATATCTTTTTGCCCTTGCTGGTCTATTTTGTAAGGTACCTTGTGGTAAGCGAGAAGTTGACCGAGCACATGCGTATCGTCAACTCCTTCAACTAGCAGAATATTCTTTGCTTCCATCCTCACCGCACCTCAATATTCTCGCGCGTAATGATCGGCAACTGGTGCTCATGAAAAATCGTCGGCACAATCCCGCGGTTCTTGCGCTCCAGGCGGATAAGTTGCACCTGCTCCTGTTTATCCTCCTGCTGCTGCTCCTCCTGCGATGCCTGTTGCTGCTCGCGCAGGGCTATCTGCAGTGCGATGATACATTCCCAGTTGTGGGTGGTGGCGAATGGTTTCTTTTCACCACAGAGGCAC
>CAYFVX010000477.1:1417-4344 GCA_964346425.1 uncultured Chloroflexaceae bacterium
TCTGCTATTACGCGCTCTCCGATTCAGGCGAGGATGGCAAAATCCCCCGTTTGCGCAACGTTTCCAGTATCCGCCGGTTGTAGTCGGCATTATTCTCATCCAGCAACAAGTCTATCAGTTGTTGCGCATATGCCTCGCCGCCAGCCGCCAGCCGTCGTTTATTCATCTCCTGCTCATAGGCGTCACCAATAATCTGGTGCAACAGATCATCTATGCGAGGGAAAGGTTCCTGCCACAACCACTCCTCGTGGAACCAGAAGCCATCAAGCACGGGCGAATGGATTTGTCCATCATCGTCTGGCAGCAATGGGGTATATTGGCCCTGCGGGGTACGCTGGTAGAACGATGCTTTGCGCTGGCGCGGGCGTGGGTCAATGATCCAGTATTCCTGCACACCAGCCTGTGCATATTCGTGATATTTGTCGCGGCGATCCCGTGTCACACTCTCTTTAGAAACGACCTCCACCACCAGATCAGCGGCACCCTCCACCCGCTTTTCTTTGACTCTATGCATATGGTTGCGAGCAATGAACGCGAGATCGGGTTCGCGGGCAGCGTAGCCGGGAATGAGCAACATTTCAAATGGGGCAATCAGTACCTTGCCCAGATCAAAGAACCGTGCATACTGTGAGATGAGCACGGTCAGAAACTCGATAACATCCTGATGCACAATATATGGCGGCATAAAGACAATGACCTCTCCATTCACCCATTCAGCGTGAGTATCTTCGTCGCACCATTCCAGGAATTCTTCATAGCTCATTTTGAGGCGATATTCGCTGGTGGGTGGGGTGTCAACATGTGCAGGCTGGATCATACCGTTCTTCCTTTCAACCTGGTGACGAGCAGAGATGGTGCCTGAGCATTCGTTAGCATGTATTGTAGCATACGAGAAAAATGGAGAGGTTTACCGTCGGCAAAACCCTCCACATAGCACGCATCCTTCTCTGTACCTCTGCGTCTTGTCGTGTGAAAACAAACGGGTTGCACACTCTATCGTGTCCGCTCCCTGACGGTCGCGGCTCGTCCAGGTGTCCGCTCTCGCCTATCTTCATACCGTATGATGTGCGCGACAGAGCATGAATATCTGCATTCGACATTCTGCATTATCCACGCTCCATTTGCTCCATCTCCGCGCCGGCCATCAGTAACCCCACTCCCTCGCGGGTCGCTTCCGTGGCTGGCATGGTCGCCACAATGCGCCCCTGATACATCACCGCGATACGGTCAGACAGTGCCATAATCTCATCCAGCTCGGTAGAGACGAGCAACACCGCCGCGCCGCGGTCACGCTCGGCGATGATAGACTTGTGGATGAACTCTATCGAGCCAACGTCTACGCCCCGCGTCGGCTGATTGGCGATGAGCAACCCGACCGGGCGCGAGAGTTCGCGGGCGATGACGACCTTTTGCTTGTTGCCGCCGGAGAGCGTGCTGACGGGCACGAAGGGGCCGGGTGTGCGTACATCATATTCCTGCACCAGCCGCGTGGCATGCTGATAGATGGCACTGCGGCGCATAAAGGGGCCATGAGAGAAGGGGGCAGCATAGTAGGTATTCAACACCAGATTATCGGTGATGGGATAGGAAAGCACCAGACCTTCGCGCTGGCGGTCTTCTGGCACGTGCGCACAACCAGCCTCCGTGATGCGGCGCGGGCGGGCGTTGGTATACTCCTGCTGCGCGATGTACATATGCCCTGTGGTAATACTGCGTAGCCCCGTCAGGGCTTCCGCCAGTTCAGTCTGCCCATTGCCCTGCACGCCGGCAATACCCACGATTTCACCCGCATGCACCTGCAAGGAGACGTGGTCTACCGCCTGCTGCTGGCGGTCGTTCTGCACACAGACCTGTTGCAAGGAGAGCACCACCTCGCCGGGTGCAGGCGGTTGTTTTTCGGCAGCGAGCAGTACACTGCGGCCCACCATCATCTCCGCCAGGCTCTGCTCGGTCGCCTGTTGCGGAGTAGTTTCACCCACCACTTTGCCGCGGCGCAGCACGACGATGCGGTCGGCAATCGCCAGCACCTCTTTCAGCTTGTGCGTGATGAGGATAACCGAGGTACCACGGGCGGTGAGCGTGCGGATAACGCGAAAGAGGTCCTGGATTTCCTGCGGCGTCAGCACCGCCGTCGGTTCATCGAGGATGAGGATATCTACCTCGCGGTAGAGAGCCTTCACAATCTCGACCCGTTGCTGCTGCCCTACCGACAGGTTTTTCACCGCGGCATCCGGGTCAACTTGCAACCCATACTGGCGGGAGAGTTCGCGGATACGCTGGCGTGCCTGGTTAAGATTGAGGAATATGCCCCGCGTCGTTTCCGAACCCAGGATGATATTTTCCGCAACGGTAAAGGTCGGCACAAGCATGAAATGCTGATGCACCATGCCGATACCGTGCTGGATGGCGTCGCCGGGGTTGCTGATATGCACCGCTTCACCATGCACCAGCATATCGCCCGCATCCTGGCGATACAGGCCATACAAAATATTCATCAGCGTGGTCTTGCCCGCGCCATTTTCGCCCAGCAGGGCAAGCACTTCCCCCTGATAGAGCGTAAGGCTAACATCCTCATTGGCAACCACACTGCCAAATGTTTTGGTAATATGGTGTGCTTCCAGCACACACGGTCTGGTGCCATTGCCATTGGTCATGCTGTTTGCCACTCCCTTGCTCCACGTTCCACTCTTGTCCGAGCATGTCACCCTGAACAGGTGTCACCTGCGGTGGGCTTTGCTTGCGCACGGCAAAAAACGCACACAGACGCGTGCCAGCCCATCCTGGTGGGGTTTATGTTTTTTGTGGCTACGCCACAAAAAACATAAACCCATGCGCATGAAGCTAACGCTTATTTCCCATTGGGGCGTAGCCCCAGGCTCACATGTGTAGACTTTTTTGTAAACCGCTTTGCAAAGCGGTTGCGAGAT
>CAYFVX010000478.1:0-4343 GCA_964346425.1 uncultured Chloroflexaceae bacterium
ACAAACCCCACCAGAATGAGGAGTGTGAGGGAACCAGGTTCCCTCACGCACCCACTGGTGACACCCATTGAGGGGTTGCAACCCCCAATCCCCCGCTTTGCAAAGCGGCAAACCGCTTAACTTCATGCGCATGGGAACCATGTTCCCTCACCCTCCCTTTGGATGACACCCGTTGAAGGGGGGTGGTGTTTTCGACAAAGTCGAAAACACCACCCCCCTTTTAGATTATGCCTTTGCGCAGGAATTTGCGCGCGGTTGAAAGTTTTTCGCGCAGGTCGCCGCGTTGCGCGTAGTTGATGGTGCCATCGGGCAGGCGGATAATCCAGCGGTTGGTTTCGTCCCACCAGACGCGGCAGATGCCTACGGGTGAGTCAAAACGGAGTTCTGCTCGTTCCTGTTCGTGGTCATACAGGGGGCGTGCCCAGGACATAAATTCTTCCAGGTCGCCGTATTCATCACGCAAGCGGTTGATCTGTTGTTCCATGACGTCGCGGATGGCCTCTTCTTTGAGTCGTTTCATTTCGAGCGCGAGGGTTTCGCGGAGTTTTCTGGGGGGGGCGTAGACCAGTTTGTCGTCTGGCGCACGCAGGGACCAGTGGTCGTTTTCCCACCAGACACGACATTCGCCGAGGGGAGAGTCAAACAGAATATGCGCCTGTTGGGTGAATGGGTCGTAGGATGGTCTGGCGACGTTGCGGATTTCTTCCAGGTTGCTAAATTCTTGTTTGAGGCGTTGTGCCTGTTGTTGCAGAGCATTGCGTTTTGCTGTGTCATCACTCATAGCTTTGTCCTCAGCCATGCTTGTTTTTCTTTGTCCTCACAAAGTGTAGTGTACCATACCCGCATAGCTTTTTCCAAAAGGGTAGGGTAGCTAAGGGGCTGCGCCGCAGGCGCATTATAACGCACGCAGGGGCGTGCCAGCCTATTCTGGTGGGGTGTGTGGTTTCTGCGGCAAAGCCGCAAAAAAAACAGAAACCCCACGCTAAAGGGGGAGCGTGAGGGGATTTCATCCCCTTACAACCTGATTGAAGAGGGGGTTCTCAGTTTTTCGACTTCGTCGAAAAACTGAGAACCCCCCCTGACGGACTCTATTGGGAAACACCATCTTCTGCCCAGACCTTTGCGTCTTTGCGCCTTTGCGGAAAGGCCCTGCCCAGACCTTCCAACAGGATCGACAAGGAATGTGGTTTGCAGACGCAGAAAAAACGTCACATATGGATAGACGCAACGGTTACAAACCGCTGCTACGATCCCCAAGGGGGTTCTTGCCATCGAAAAATCTCTACACATGTGCGGATCTCTGCTGAGGGAGGGTTGCGCGGCCTGGTCGTGCAACCCTCCCTTTTCTTACATAATGACTTGCAACAAATGCCTCGGTCCAGTATAGTTAAAGCAGGAGCGTTCAAGATATTTTTGGAGGAAGGGGTTTTATGATGACCGAAGACATTGAAGTCAATGTGCGCCAGATCCATGATGAGGAGCAGGAGCAGAGTGCAAGCCAGAGCTATGAAATGGTGCAACGGCTCTTTCTGGCGGGTATTGGGGCACTTTCCATTGCATATGAAGAGTCCGACAAACTGCTCAAGCAATTTGTGGAACGGGGCGAGGAAGTGCAGAAAGATGGTCCGAAGATCGTTGATGAGATTGTGGAAGGGGTGCGCCAGCGTGGAGAGGGGAGTGCCAATACTGACCAGTTGCAGGCGCAGTTGGAAAAGGGAATCCAGCAGTTGCTGCAAAACCTGAATATTCCTTCCAAAAGTGATATTGACGATTTGAATGCAAAAATTGATAACCTTGCTGAACGATTTGAGGAGATGAGCAAGAGCAGTACGAAAAAGAGCTAGATGCTTGCCCTTTCAAAAATGCAACCTGACTGTATGCACGTTTGGGGATGGAACGCAGGTATCTGGCTTGTTTGAAAGGGAAAGAGAAGGTATTGCTCATGTATCCCGATCTTGAACAAGAGTCACTAAAGAACAGGTGCAAAAGCTATGAACCAGAAGAAAGACCTGCGAGATGTTGACCAGTCACGAATCTCATGGTTCGTTCGACTGGTCATCTTCATTTTCATGAGCCTGGTGCTTGTCACAACGGGGACGTTGATTGCTCAGGCACGCCATGTATCCGACCATCCCGTCGCATATTCTGCCGCGAAGCGCGTACAGGTCAGTTCTACAAAATCAACCTATGCGTATCCACGTTCATTTTCTGTGTTGTCACGAACGCTTGAAGTAACCGTCCCATTGGGAACGCGCCGGCAGGTGCAGATAGATTTTACCAATGTAACGAGTGAGACGATGACGCCGGTGGTGTATGAAGCGTGGCCGGCTCCGCCAACGGGTGCGATGCCGCGGGTAACGGATACGGTCGGGTTGCAGCGGCTTGCGCTTCCAGACCAGGAGTTACGAGTAGATCCACAGATTATGGCAGATATGGCGGCCTCGTCTGATGGTGAAACCGAGTTTCTGGTGTTTCTCAATGATCAGGCGGACCTTTCGCATGCGTATACGATAGCGGATTGGGGGGAACGGGGGGGGGATGTGTATCAAACGCTTACCCGCCACGCTGAGCGCAGTCAACGCGAGTTGCGTGTGTGGCTCGATGCGCGGCATACCGACTATCAACCGCTCTGGATGATGAATGCACTGGTGGTGGAAGGCAATCAGGCGGATGTTGAGGCTCTGCAGGGACGGGCAGAGGTGGCGTTGTTGCGGGCCAATCATATGGTGAGCCTGGAGGCAGAGGAGGCGCAGCTCAGTGCGGTTTCCAGTTGTGATGCGGATGCGAATGGTGTCTGCTGGAATATTAAGAAAATTGGGGCCGACCGTGTCTGGCATGATTTTGGGGTAAGTGGAGTGGGCGCGACGGTTGCACATATTGATAGTGGAGCGAATTATGAACATCCTGCGCTGGTGGCGCAATATCGAGGTGTGCTGGAAGAAGGTGGGTTTGACCACAATTATAACTGGTTTGATGCGGTTGATGCGTCGCTGGCTCCAAAAGATGCGGGCAACCATGGGACGCATACGATGGGGACGATGCTTGCAAGGAGTGATGGGAGTAGTGACCAACCAGCCGTCGGGGTTGCGCCTGGCGCACAGTGGATTGCAGCTCGTGGTTGTGGTTCATCACAGTGTAGCGAATCTGACCTGATTACTGCGGCGCAGTGGTTGCTGGCACCAGCGGATTTGCAGGGCAAACATATTCGTCCTGATTTGCGTCCGCACGTGGTCAATAATTCCTGGGCTTCTGCTAAGGGGGGCGAGGAGCAATACCTGGAGTTTACCTCTGCCTGGCGGGCGGCTGGTATTTTTCCGGTGTTTTCGGCCGGCAATAGTTCGGGAGGGGTTTCTTGTGGTTCTATTGTCTCACCGGGTGATTACTCGAACGTTGTGGGTGTGGGGGCGACTGACCAGAATGATCAGATTGCCTATTTTAGCCGGGTGGGGCCAACAAGCGATGGCAGATTGAAGCCGGATATCAGTGCGCCCGGTGTTTCTATTGCGTCAACCTATGCGCGGGGTGGTTTGAGCTATGGGACGTTGAGTGGAACATCAATGGCCGCTCCGCATGTGGCCGGGGCGGTTGCGCTACTCTGGTCTGCCAATCCGTCGCTGGTAGGGGATTATGCAGCCACGTATGATTTGCTGACGCAGACGGCAGTGCCACGCACGGACAAACGCTACACTGATAGTAAATATGCAGCCTGTTCTGCGGAGCGTGTGCCCAATAATATCTATGGGTATGGGCGGCTGGATGTCTATGCGGCGGTGGCTGAAGCACGGGTGGATGTGCCCTGGTTGTCTCTCCCTGAGACGCTCCCGCAGCTTGCGCCGGATGAGACGGCGCGGTTCAGCGTGACGCTTGATATGCGGCAGGTGGCGGAGCCGGGTGATTATCATGCACGGCTGCTGATTGGTACGGGTGATCTCAGTCAGACGCCACAGACGGTGGATATTACTGCGACGGTCACGATTACGGATGCATATGCGACGGTAAGCGGGGTGGTGCGTGATGAAGAAACCGGCTTGCCCGTGAGGTCTTCTCTTGCTGTGAGCGGTGGTCCGCAGGTCAAGACGGATGCTGACGGGGCGTTTGCAATGAAGTTGCCGGCAGCAAGCCGTCCGAGTACGTATACGATTGCTGCGAGCGCAACGGGCTATGTGAGCCAGAGTTTGGCAGTCACGGTGACGAAGGGGGTTGAGCGTAGTCTTGCGTATAGTTTGACGGTGAAGAATCCTCGTATTCGAGTGGAGCCATCCGTTATTACGACGACGCTTGCTTATCAGGAAAACCGTGAAGTGGCGGTAACGGGGCGTAATGATGGGGCACTGCCGCTGGGT
>CAYFVX010000479.1:0-4339 GCA_964346425.1 uncultured Chloroflexaceae bacterium
ACTCACGACGTTTGCCTTTATGATCTTGATGCTGGCGGTTGTAGCGAAACGCAAGCCCCTGGCGGATTTGCTGGTAACCAAGCAGTTTCACGACCTGGGGAACCTGCTGTTTGCATTCACCATTCTCTGGACGTATTTCTCGCTGTCGCAGTTCCTGATTATGTGGTCGGGGAACCTGCCAGAAGAGGCCCCGTGGTACGTCCATCGGGCGCAGCCTGGCTGGAATGAAATAGCTATGGCGATTGTCGCTTTGCAATTTGCATTACCATTCTTCCTGTTGCTACAACGCTTTATGAAACGCAAGATATCCTACCTGTGGAAAGTAGCACTGCTTATTTTTTGCCTCCGCTTTGTTGACATCTTCTGGTATATTATGCCAGCGTTCAACGAGAATCTGATAGATGTTCACTGGATGACCTATGTGGCTCCTATCGGGTTTGGAGGTATCTGGATAGGCATATTTATCGAAGTTCTGAAGAGAAGGCCGATTGTTCCAATTCACGATCCGCTCTTGCAGGAGTTAGCAAGTCATGGACATTGAGAGAAGACGAAGACAGTTTAGTATCCGAACAGTTTTTGGGGAAAGCCCGGACCCAGAGCCGCAGCCTGGGAAGAAACAGGATAGGAAGCTAGACTCGGAAACTGCGGGGCTTATTCGTGGCTTTATTCTAGTCACTGGTACGTTTCTTACCATTGCCCTGCTGCTTATCTGGCTGAAGTATTATCCCACGACTCCAGATTTGCCAGCCATTCCATCAACTGGTGAGTATGAACGGTTGCTGGCGGCCGATGAAGCCAAACTGAATAACTATAGCTGGGTGAATCAGCGTTCGGGGATTGTCAGGATTCCGATTAAGGAAGCGATGTCAATTCTGGCTGAGCGCGGGTTACCTGCGCGGCAGTTGGATGAAAGTGCAGGTGAAGGTGAAGCCGGGGCAATGACGGAAGAGGAGCCGATGAGCGGCGAAGAGGGCGGGGATGTGCAGTCTTCGCCTGATGAAGGTGAGGAGGAGGACGGCGCATCGTCTGAGAGCGAGGGAGCGGAGTCTTCTGAAGAAGAAGAAGAGGCTGAGGAAACTCTCGATGCTGAGGAATAGCCACAATATACAGGTGGGAACCCGGACCGTCAAGGTCAATTTTCTGTAGACGCACTTTATAGTGCCTCCCATCCTCACCCCCCCATGAACAACTCCCGCAAGGTATATGCCCTGCGGGAGTTGTTCGTTATCTGTTGACGGTTATACCAGATACGTTTGAAGAGTGAGAGAAACCGCCAGGACGCCAAGAACGCCAAGATTCGGGCAGAGAGAAGAGGAAACCCTGTTCTCTCTGTGTCTCCGTGTCTCCGTGGTGAAAAGAAACTATTCACCCGAACATGGTATTAGCCGTCGTTCTTCACTGTCAAATACAAATCGTTGGCCTGCTGCGGATTGAGCTTATCGTGAATAAGGGCCTGCAACGCCCTGGCTGCTGCCACCGGGTGGTCATCTTGCCAGACATTGCGCCCAAGATTGACGCCAATAGATCCTCGCTCCAGCCCATTGTGGACAAATTCCAGCACTTCCAGATACGTTTCACATTTAGGGCCACCAGCCATCACAACGGGCACCGGGCAGGTTTCGGTGACTTTCTCGAACTCTTCGCTCCAGTAGGTTTTCACCACATCCGCACCTAGTTCGGCGGCTATACGGCAGCAGAGCGAGAGATACCGCGCATCACGTTTTTCCAGCTCTTTCCCGACGGCCGTCACTGCCATCACAGGCATACCATATTCCTGGCATTCGTTGACCAGATTGCCCAGGTTGAGCAAGGTTTGTCGTTCGTAGTCGCTCCCAATAAAGATGGACAGTCCAACTGCCGAGGCGTTGAGACGGATCGCTTCACGGATGGAAGTGGTAATGCCCTCATTGGCGAGGTCCTGCCCGACAATGCTCGTGCCACCCGATACGCGCAAGATGATGGGTTTGCTATTGTTCGCATCAATGTTGGCCCGCAAGACGCCGCGGGTCAGGAAGAGGGCGTCTACGTAGGGCATAAGTGGTTCAATCATCTCGTCTGGTTTTTCGAGGGCGCGGGTTGGCCCCAGAAAATACCCATGGTCCATTGCCAGGAAAAAGCAGCGACCATCTTCCGGCTTGATAACCTGCGCCAGGCGATTTTTCATTCCCCAGTCCATACGATTAATGTTCCTTTCTGCATGTGTTTCTTCCGATACGACGAGTAGTTTTATCTGACGCTCATTATAATGCGAGTGGATGAGGTGTCAATTCACTCATGCTTGCGGCGCAGTTTTGTGCTCCTGCCCACTCAGTTGATATGGCTCGATTTTGATAATGCGGGTCATTTTTCGGTTATCTCCCCGTCCGCCGATAATGGGGACGCCGGCTTGCCAGACTTGCTCCATCTGGTCTAGCGAGAGGCCAGAGATAACGATGACCTGCACATCGGGATTATACGCCCGTTGCTGTTCCTGCGAGACGAGCAAATCTTCGCGGATTTCGCCAGGCTTGATGGTGCGTACCATATGCCCGTGGCGGGTCAGGTGATCAAAGGCAATGATAAATGCCTGTACCACATCGTTGGCTTGCACGACCAGCGCATGTCCCTCATTGTCGTAGAAGGAGCCGCTCTCATGGCTTATTATCAGGCGGGGAACTTCGTACAAAACTAAAAATTCTGGCATGGCATATCTTTCTGCTATCAAGGGAACGGCACAGAAGGATACACCTGATAGCTGTCGGAAATAGCATCAAGCGTTCCCTGAAGTTGTTCAAACTGCGATTGAGGCACCAGATTCCAGTTAATCGAGACAATATTGCCATCCTGCTGCATAAAGCTGTTGCCAAGCATGACGATTGTGCGCCCCTGGAACGTGGTTGCATAGGTAAACGTCACGCGGACACTGCCATCAGATTGTTGTTCGGGAACACCTATTTGCAAATCTGGCTTATCAGAAAACCCTGATTGGATACTTTGCTGCAAAGCCGTCTCCATATTTTCAATCGGACTGGATGCTTGAAAGAGGGCCACAATAACCGCGCTTTTGAAACTCGGATCGGTGAACGTGACCGTCACAACATTCTCACTCCTGGTTTCCTCAACGCTCCAGTTTTCGGGCACGTCTATCGAGAAAATACCACTGGGATGCGTGTAGGTCGTGAGCTTGCCTACTTCAATATAATCCGCCTGTATCTCCTCGTTCGTAGAAGATTGCGGAGCAACCTCAGAGGGGCCAATAAGAGAACCCAGCAATCCCAGCAAGACATGATAGGGTGGTTCATTTTCCGGGTGCAGCTCAAACCGGGCACGCTCAAAGTATTGAACCTGGTAGACCTGTCCGTCGCTCAAGGTCTCTTCTATCACACCACTGAGCGGCAAGCCAAAGAGTGCCGTATGTTCGGCCCGACTGAACCCACTCACTCCATCCTGCTCCAACCCTTGCGATTGCCATGCTTCCAGGATTTCACCACAAACATTGTGGCCGGTATCGGCAAAGTATAGACAACCATCCTGGGGGGGGCTTTTGGCAAAAGATTGCCAGTCTTGTCCCTGCTGTTGCAGAACGTCAACTCCCAGCCGTCCCAACAGGACATCATAGGGCGGTTGGTTTTCTGGATGAAGCTCTAGCCGATTACGTTCAAACCATTGCACCTGCAATGGTTGCCCTTCAATCAGTTCTTGTCGCTGCGGAGTAATGGGTAACCCGAAGATGGGCAATCCGCCATTTTGCTCCCAATACTCACGAATGCGACCTGAAATACAAAACCCTGTTTCTTCAAAACACCTTTGGTCATTCTGCGCCGAGATGAACGCTGGTGTTATGCCGACAGTGACAAGGAGGACCAGGAGTGGTATCAGCATACGACGAACAAAAGTGAGACGAGTGTGTGCATGTTGTACTCCTACGTGGGACATCCATTTACTCCTTCTTTTAAAGGCATGTTGTAGAAATACCTGACCGCTGGCGGTGGTCAGGGCATATACTTTCTGCAAAAAACATCGGATAATTATGCAAAGTTTACGGCAATGTTGGGTAAATGTCAACGCTGTTCCACAAATTCCTACAATGTGCTATCCTGGAGCAGAAGGTGAAATATCGTGCGCCAGAAGCGGAGGAGCAAATATATGACACACACCCCATGTCAACGAACGGACTCTGAGCAATCACTGCATGCCATCCTGCAAGCCCTGAGTTTTGCCGCCGAACAATTTCTCCAGACAACTGGTCTGCAGAGTCATATCCAGGCGGTGCTGGACCGTATGGGGCATGCCACGCAGGTCAGTCGCGTCTATATTTTTCAAAACCATTATGATGAGCAAGAAAATCTGTTGATGGGTC
>CAYFVX010000480.1:0-4338 GCA_964346425.1 uncultured Chloroflexaceae bacterium
GTTTCTGTTTTTTGCGGCTACGCCGCAAAAAACAGAAACCCCACCAGAATGGGCTGGCACGCAGTCGTGTATGCTTTTCACCGTGTACAAACAAAGCGGTAGCACCACAGAATACCGTGGAGTATCCTCAACGGGGTTGACCCAGGGGAGTGCGAGGGGACTGTGTCCCATGCGCATGAAGTTAAGCGGTTTGCCGCTTTGCAAAGCGGGGGATTGGGGGTTGCAAACCACCGAAAAATACTTTTGTTCTGGTTTTTTTGCGGCGAAGCCGCAAAAAAACCAGAACAAAAAGGGGTTTGGGGCTGCGCCCCAATGGGAAATATGCGTTAGCTTCATGCGCATGGGACTGTGTCCCCTCGCAACCCCACGATAAAACGCCGTCCACGATGTTTCGTGGTGCTACCAACAAAGCACGCCGCAGGCGATAGACGTACAGGGGGGCATGTTTTGGCTTCGCCGAAACATGCCCCCCTGTACGTCTATTAAACATCATCCATCCAGTCATAACTTTCCAGAAAGGGGTCCGGGGCGACCAGGTCTCCCGATGACCATACAATCTCAAACGATCCATCACTGCGGACCTGTCCAATACGCACTCGTTTGGCAAGATGCTGGTTATCTGCCAGTTGCACGCTCCCCTGCGGCGCGTCAAATGTCAGCCCGGATGCAACCTCGGCCACCTGTTGCCAGTCTGTAGTACCGGCTGCTTCCACGGCCATAGCCCACAAATGTACGCCTACATAGGCGGCCTCTTGCGGGTCGGAAGTGTGGGTACGCTCACCATATTTCTGTTGATATGCCTGCACAAATGCGTCATTCTGCGGCGTATCAACCGTCTGAAAATAGTTCCAGGCAGCCAGATGCCCCTGCATGGCTTCTCTTCCAATAGCCTGAACTTCTGCCTCGGCAATGCTGACCGAGAGTACCGGCAGATGTTCCGCTGTCAACCCTTCTTTTTGCAGAGCACGGAAGAACGCCACATTGCTGTCACCATTCAGCGTATTGAAAACGACATCCGTCTGTGTTTCCTGAATGTGTTGCACGACCGAGCTAAAATGTTTATGTCCAAGTGCTACATACATTTCTTCGACGATTTCCAGTCCATCATCCGCCAGTTGTGCGCGGACAATCTCATTGGCCGTGCGGGGAAACACATAGTCTGAACCAAGCAAGAAAAAACGCTCGTAGCCCTGTTCCACCAGATAGGTTATGGCTGGAATAATCTGCTGGTTCGCCGTCGCGCCCATATAGAAGACGTGCGGCGATTGCTCCATCCCCTCATATTGCACTGGATACCAGAGAATGCTCCCATGCTCTTCAAGCACGGGCACTACTGCTTTGCGGCTGGAAGAGGTCCAGCAGCCAAAGAGTGCGGCGACATCCTCGGTGTCCAAAAGATGTTCGGCTTGCTGCGCAAACATCTGGGGGTCGGACTCGCCATCAGCAATGATGGGCGTAATCTTGCGGCCAAGTACACCGCCAGCCCGATTGATCTGCTCAATTGCCAGCAACTCTGCATTGCGCACGGGAACCTCGCTGAGTGCCAGCGTGCCACTCAGCGAATGCAATAAGCCAACACGAACGGGCGCACCAGCGAATACAACCGCAGGTTGCTGTTGCTGCTGAGGTGCGCTACAGCCAATCATCGGTAGCACGGCTAACAATGTTATTGCCATCACCAGTTGCTTGTTTCGCATCATCCTTCCTCCCTTGCTTTGTTATCACTCAGGCAAATTTCATATCGTTGGTCAAAACAGATTCCAGCGCATCACGCAGGGTGCTGAAACTGCGCAAATCTGCCACATACAATTGGTTTTCGACAATGGTTTGCGCAACCTCGGCGGAGACGCCAGCCAGCAAAACCCGTGCGCCAAGCAGTTCGCCTGCCCGGACAATCTCAAGCAGACGGGCCAGTATTGCCCCATCCAACACCACCAGCCCGGTGATGTCCAGAATGGCAACCCGTGTGCGCTGGTCATGCACCGCATGCAACAGGCTCTTTTTCATGGTTTGCAGCCGCTCGTCATCTACATTGCCCATCACGGGCAACACCAGCACCCCATCCAGCAGCGGCAGGACGGGCACCGAGAGTGCCTGAATGGTATCGAGCATCTGCCGCTGTTGCTGATTGGCGTGTTCCAGCGCAGCCGTGTGTTGCTGCACTGCCTGTTGCTGCTGCAGCAGGCTGCTGACCATCGCATTAAACCCGGCCTGAAGACGCCCAACTTCGTGCGCACTGCGCACTTCAACGGTGTGCTGCAGGTTGCCATGTTTTGCAGCTTCCACTCCTGCCAGCAATTCTTGCAGGGAGCGCACGATGCCATCACGCACGAGCACCAGAAAACCAATGCCAACAAACACAAAAATGATAACCGTTATGACCATCGTGGTACGTACTCGTTGCAGCGACTGGTTTATCTGGACAACCACATCCGCCGTTGCTGCCTGCAGAAACTGATTGCTTGCCCGTTCCAATACACGCACGTCAGACGCGATAAGATCGAGCCGCTGCAATGCCAGCCCACTTTCCCGACTGCTGCCCTGTTCAACCGCCTGCTCCAGTCGCTCCAATTGTGCGGTCGCATCGGCAATCAACTGCTCACGTTCTGCCTGACGGTCGGCGGCAAATCCATCATGCTCTATCTGCCGGGTAAACATTGCGACCTGCGGCAACAGATCGCGTGCGGCTGCCAGCTCTGCCCGCGCCTCCAGCAGATACTGACGCTGTTCAGTCTGTTCAAACGCGTGGGCATTATTCACCAGCACATAGACCGATGATTGGAAATCGCCCAGTATCTTGCGTTCAGGCACTATCGTTTGCAAAAGGTGGGAATTGTTTTTTTCAAGTCTCTCAACGCTGAAAATGGACAGAGTGCCCATAAACAGCACAATCGCCAGTGATATGCCACCAGCCAGGTAAATGTAATGGGTAAGACTTTTCATTGGTGACTCTGTTCGGGTACTAGACTGAAAACGATAAGGCATTCGTTCAGGGGATGGTAAGAGCGGGCATGCGCTCTGCAAGCACCTTTTCTGTGCAAGCAGCCAGGAGCTTTTCACCACGCAAGGAGAAACAAGAACGAGCGAATTTGCCTCATGGTACCACAAGAATCGAGGGGAAAGAAACGAGATTGGGGAAGGAATCGTCCTTATACGATACCGTGTCCGCTCCCTTACGGTCGCGGCTCGTTTGTTTCCACCACTTCTGAACAGATATCACAGGTTGTCCTGTTTTTCTCTGTGTGGCTCTGCATCTCTGCATCTCTGCGCCTCTGCGTTTCAAAAGTGATCAGGCGAACATAGAATACCACGAATACCACGGATGTCTCTTGTTCATGGGAAATATACGAGATGCGTAGCAGGTCTGGTTTCTACACAATCAAACGAAATCAGGTATAAACAAATACTTGCGCCCTATTCTGAATAGCGGTAAGATACGTTCCTAATGGAGAATTGCTCTGCACAAATAATGCCAAATTCAGATAATGACTTCTACCACAGATACACACAGATGAACACAGATTACGCTCCTCTCGGCATCTCTGCGCCTCTGCGCCTCTGCGTTTCATAAGTGATCAATCAAGCGAACATAAGTATAACCACAACAGGACAGAATATTCTATGACCCAGCAAATTTCACGCAAACTCACCCGATTACTCCACCCGATCATACTCCTCCTGCTGCTGCTGAGCGCATGCAGCCAGGCGAGCACCCCACCAGCCACCACCGAACCAACCCCCGCAGCCACGACGGACACTGAACAGGCAGACACCGCCGTAACGACCATACTTGAACCCGTGCGCACGACCCCACTGGCCCTGGCAAACACGCCGGTACCAGCTTCGGCAGGTGCTATCACGCAGGAAGCAGCCGGGCAGGTGGGGCAACTGGCACGCTGGGGCAAAGGGACGCTGGCGCAGGCGGTGTATGCTCCTGATGGACAGTGGCTGGCGGTTGCCGGCTCGCTTGGCGTAGACATTTACGAGGCTGGTACGTTGGAGGCAATCCACCACTACGCGACGCCATCCCCCGCTACCAGCGTCGCGTGGTCGTATGATGAAGAGGAAGCGGACGTCCAGTTGGCGGCCGGGCTGGAAAATGGTACGGTGCAGGTCTGGCAGCACGCAACCCATAGTGCAGTGCAGACACTCAGCAGCCATACGACCGCCGTGCTGGACGTCACCTGGGCAAAGGACGGCCGGCTTGCCGCTGGCTCTGAAGACGCAACGGTCACCATCTGGCAGGTGAGCGATGGCACGTTGCTCGATACGCTCGAAGCCCATACCGCTACGGTCAATGGCGTGGCGTGGTCGCCGGATGGCAACCTGCTGGCGACT
>CAYFVX010000481.1:0-4329 GCA_964346425.1 uncultured Chloroflexaceae bacterium
GCGAGGAAGAGAAGGCGATCGTCCAGCGCGTCTACGCCGAGGATTTTCGTTGGTATCGTCTATGTGGTCGGTGCGCCGCAGGAGTTGCATTTTCGCCAGTTGTTTGCGCTGGCACGGGCGATGGGGTTCGCTGAACAGACGGAGCTGATGCACGTGGCGTTTGGCTCTATTTTCGATACCCACGGGCAGTCGCTTTCGACGCGGCGGGGCAATATGGTGTATCTGGAAGATTTACTGAATGATGCGGTTGCACGAGCGCGAACTATTCTTGAGGAGAAGAAAACCGAGGTCTCTGAGGATGAAAAATCCGAGATAGCCGAAGTGGTTGGCATTGGTGCGGTTATCTACAATGATCTGTATCAGCCGCCACAGCGCAATATTACGCTGGATTGGGATCGCATGCTTTCGACGGAGGGAAACAGTGCGACCTATCTGCAATATTCGCATGCACGGTGTCGCTCTATTTTGCGGCGGGCGAATATTGCATCGCCGGTGGATATTTCGCTTGATGCGACAAGTCCGGGTTTGCTGGTGCATGCTTCGGAGCAACAGTTGCTAAAACATCTGGCACGTTTGCCGGAGGTGGTGCGCGAAGCGGGGAGGCGGTATGCGCCATTTGTGATTGCGGAATGGTGTTATACTACGGCACGGGAGTTTGGGGTTTTTTTTGAACAATGTCCCGTGCTCAAAGCTGAGAATGACGAATTGCGTACTGCACGCCTGGCTCTGGTGGCAGCGACGGCGCAGTCGCTCAAGAATGGGTTACAGTTGCTGGGTATCAAAGCTCCTGAAAAAATGTAGTTGCTCATTTTGATGAGTAAGGGAGAAATTTGATGATTGATTTTCGGACTGTTCGGGCAGTCTTGTTTGATATGGATGGAGTGGTTTATCGAGGCAAGACGCGGTTGCCGGGTGTGGTTGAGGTTATGCAGTTCTGCGATAGTCGTGGTATTGCTTATGCCTGTATTACGAATAATGCGTCGAAAACTGCCCAACAATTTGAGCAGAAACTCACGGACATGGGCATCAATTTGTCGGGGTCGCGCGTTTTTTCTTCTGCGCTGGTAACGGGACATTATTTGCGCATGCATTATCCACGTGGTACGACAGTCTTTGTGGTTGGAATGGATGGTCTGCGCGAGGCGATTTTTGGGGATGGCTACTTTGTGGAGCAAGCGGAGAAGCCGGAACTGGTGGTGCAGGGGGTTGATTTACAGGTAACGTATGACCAGTTGAAAACCGCATCACTGGCAATACGTGCTGGTGCGCGTTTTATTCTGACCAACCCGGACAAAGCATTTCCTTCGGAAGAAGGGTTACTGCCTGGGTCGGGGGCACTGGCGGCTTTTTTGCAAGCAGCATCAGATGCGGAGCCATTTGTGGTGGGAAAACCGCAACCAACGCTGTTTCGTACCGCCATGGAGGTGTTGCAAGCGACGCCGGAGACGACGCTGGTGGTGGGGGATCGGCTGGAAACGGATATAGCGGGGGCACAGGATGCGGGTCTGCACAGTGCGCTGGTGTTGACGGGTGTCACGCAACGCGAGCAACTGGAAACGACGGTCTACCAACCGGATGCCGTGTTTGAAGATTTGACAGTGTTGTTGGATGAGTGGAGACATCAAACGCGTGATGGATGAGAATGCGTGAGCAGGAAGAGCACACTCATTATGCCAACGCTTATCGCGTATGATCGGGCGAGAGCCACGACTATGATGCATACCTGGTCACCGGGCAAATTATTTGCAGCCCTTCAAACCCAGAGCTTCGGCAGCACATTGGAATCCGAGGAGATGGAGGAATTGATGGGGTTGTTGCAGGCATGGATTCAGCGTGCGCTGGGGTTGGTGACGTTACGGGATGCGATATGGGTTGATCCTCATCGAGGCATTCGTGTGTATTCATTGATTTGTCGTGGGTTGACGGTTGCTGCGTGTGCAATACCATCTGAACTCATATCCGAGCCACAGGCGTTGTATGGGCATGCACTTTTATCATCAGAGATAAAAAATGCCCTGACACCACAAAGTGACGAACATGAAACTGAGAACAATGCTACAATACATGCAGAACGTTCAAAAATACTTTCCATGCTCGAGTGGGCTGAGGCGCGAGGATTGACGCTGGCGTGTCTGGAGAGTACGGAAGCAACCTATCCTTTCGCAGAAAATCTGGATGAAGCGGTAGTTCCTCGTCTTATTCCCTATGAGCATCTGGAACGTTCCTTTGAACGGACGACTGTCTGGCGACGGATTGCAACGCCTGGATTGATATTCCTGGGGGTTTTGTTTCTGGGGTTATCATTGTTGCGACGGCGCAATCGCTCAAAAATGGGGGACAATTTCTGGGTGTAGTTGCTCATTTTGATGAGTACTACCAGATTCGGATAATCAGACAGAAACCGTAGAGACAGCAGCCACACCAGGGTGGTGTGGGTTTGCAAAAAGAACGTATACCCAGATAAGAGGGTAGTGGGATGGGGGTAGACCATCCAGCGGGGGATCCCGCCAATCTGAGTCCATTGAAGATTTGAAAGAAACAAGAGGAGCGGACGCATGGAATCCTGGCAAGGCGAACGCTGTACGTATTGTGGTGGTAGGATTGAGGAACGGCGTGTTGATCTGCATCGGCGGTTCAAGGGGGCGTACCATATCGTGATTGAGAATGTACCGGCAGGTGTCTGTCGCGCATGTGGCGCACGTTTTTATGCTGCGAGTGTGCTGGATTCTATTGAGGAAACTATTCGCAGTCCGAGAACTTCGCAACGAAATATTCGGGTGCCGGTGTATTCGATTCTGCCACTGGATGAGGTTATTCTGGATGATGTGGCGGGGCATGAGGTGTCAGCAATAGGTGGGAAGACGGCGGACAATGCGGCGGATAATTAGCGAAGGGATCTCCGTCAAAGGCGCGAAGATACCAAGGGGCGGGCAGGACTGGAACCAGAAATAGGACAAATGGTATAAATAGCCTGCATTGCCTCGTCCCGGTTTTCCTGCGGATGTGCGCGGTTCTTCTGTCGCCTGGATTTGACGCTGTCGGTCCATCTGTGCTAAGATTGCGTCCGGTAACAGAAGACGAGTGATGGGTAAAATAGCTGTTGTCGCACGTTGTGCTCTGCTGCCGGTACCTGCCCTAAACGGTGGAGACAGTAGCGGTCGAGATGGTAGCGTGTGTTTGCAAAGAAGAAGCATTCCCCGATAGGGGGTAAAGGATGGATGGACCATCCAGCGGGGGAGCCCGCAAATCTGTGTCCATGAAGAAAGGAACATTTGA
Organism: uncultured Chloroflexaceae bacterium; assembly: GCA_964346425.1. GTDB lineage: Bacteria > Chloroflexota > Chloroflexia > Chloroflexales > Chloroflexaceae > JAAUSY01. Next base: position 3,277 of record CAYFVX010000481.1, read on the forward strand.
TGGCTTCGACGACGGCGGATCTCAAGAATGGGATCGTGATTCGTTATAATGGTGAGCTTTACCAGGTGGTTGAACGTGAGCATTATAAGCCCGGCAAGGGAGGCGCGTTCGTTCGCTTGAAGCTGAAAAATTTGAAAAGTGGTGGGGTAATTGAGGACCGTATGCGGTCGGGTGAGTCGGTAGATATTGTCCGTATGGAAAGCCGGCCGATGCAGTATCTCTACCGTGATGGGGAACATTTTGTGTTCATGGACAATGAGACGTTTGAGCAAATTATGGTAGATGATCATCTGGTTGGTGACATGGCTGGCTTTTTGAAAGAAAATGAGAGTGTCAATTTAATTTATAGTACCGATGATAACCAGATAGTGAATGTTGAGATGCCAACGTTTGTCACGCTGGCGGTGGTTGAGACAGAGATAGCGGTGCGCGGCAATACAGCAACCGATGTGACGAAACCGGCAACGTTGGAGACGGGAGCCGTTATCAATGTTCCTGCGTTTATTGAGGAAGGCGATGTGCTGAAGATTGATACACGCACGGGCGATTATATGGGGCGCGAGACGGGGTGATGATGGAATGATGTGCGTTTGCCGTGTTGCGGGCTTTCGCAAGGTTTTATGTCAAAAGCATACCACCTTGCGAAATCCATGTTTTTCTTCTTTGTAACTGTTCACATTTGCAGGAAAGCAGATGCAGCGTAGGCAATGGAAACTCTTCGTGGCATTCGTGCTCTTCGTGGTTCCAGTCCTGGTCGTCCCTGTACGTTTTTTGCACCTTTGTGTGAGACTCTTCTCCCAATTCTGAGTAAACACCCTTCTTCCCTTCTTTTTGCTCTTGACTCTAGTGTTCTGGCATGGTATAATTTGTTTCCTGTAAGGGCGCATAGCTCAGTTGGTTAGAGCGCAATCCTGATAAGATTGAGGTCCCTGGTTCGAGTCCAGGTGCGCCCACCATATTCCTTCATGTTTATTGTGTTGCTCTGGGGCGATAGCTCAGCGGGAGAGCACCTGCTTTGCACGCAGGGGGTCAGGGGTTCAAGTCCCCTTCGCT
>CAYFVX010000482.1:0-4328 GCA_964346425.1 uncultured Chloroflexaceae bacterium
TCTTCATCCGCGTCTTCATCCGCATCCATATCTTCATCCTCTTCCATTTCTTCATCTGCATCTTTCTGGCCGCGCAAACTGCTGACACCATCCTGCGCCATTTGCAGTGCCACGCGTGCTTCCAGGATGAGGTCATCCATAAGTGTGGGATTATATTCTTCCACGGGCAATGCCATCACAAAATGGTTCAGGATATGGCTACGATCCCGCAACAAATCGCTCCATGTAGCATCGGGTTGGGTACGCCTGAGATCATCCAGATAGAGACCGGCAAACTCGACCAATTTCTCGCGCGTATCAGCCGTAAGCTGCGCCGCTCGCCCTGCTATACTATAGAGTGGTGTTTTCGGTCGTTCTTCGTCTGTCTCGTTTTCCGGCCGCGGCAACCCTTTCTGCACCCACTCAGGTGGTTGCCCAGCCTCTTTCACCCCCACCGGTACCAGATGGGCCACCATCACCTCTTGCTCTTCCATCCGTTTGGGAGCACCGGCATCTTTCACCGTATAGACACCATCATCCAGCAGGTCACGCACGGTGATGCCATAGCCCTTTTCTATCTGCTCAACAAGATAGGGGCGCAAACGCACGCTGCTCCACTGCGGCAACAAGCGTGCCTCATACTCATCGAGTTCAAACGTGCCGGCTTCGGCATCGCGCACCAACTGCTCCACCAGCGTATACCCATCTTCCTGCACGTAGTCAAAAGCAAACCAGACCAGAAACCGCTCGGAGCCTTCAATCTCATAGTCGTCCAGTTCGCTCATCTGATCAACCGTATATTTGCCATTCCAGAACAGCGTCAACGCTTCCGGAAACTCGGCAGGAACCTCCTGCGCCGCCTCCATCATTTTTGCCATCAGCAAATCTTCGGCTTCATGCAGCCGTCGTTGTTCTGCTTTTTCTGCTTCTTGAATAGGCAAATGACACTCTTTGTATTTCTTGCCGCTGCCGCACCAGCAGGAGTCATTCCGCCCGAGCTTTCGTTTTTGTTGCTGTTTCTGCTTTGCCATTATCGTGTTGCTCCTTCTCTGAACGTAGATGATGGTGAACGCGAAATGAAATGGGTGGATAGATGACGGAAGAGCGTTCACCATCGAACTAGTTGCTGCGCTTGCAGCCTTCTTCTTGTGCATTATAGCACACGGATATTCTGCATATCCGAAGGTATGGTATAATCCCCCTCTGAACACCATGATGCATACACACACACCTGCAACCCATACACACACACCATCTCACAGACGTATCGCCCTGGCACTCTTTGCACTGCTGGCGGGCATCTATCTCCTGACCACCGGTGGTCATACCTCTTCCAAAGATGAAGAACTCCTGTTTGGCGTGACTGAGAGTCTGGTGCGCTGGCAGAGCTTTGCGCTCAATGCAGCCCGCCCGAACGACACACCCATCTATAGCTACTATGGGCCGGGGCAACCCATCACAGCGATGCCGCTCTATATGCTAGGCCGCACGCTGGCCGCACTCTTTCCAGAAGATGCCTACCCGTGGGTAACGCGCGTCATCACGCTCTGGCTCAATCCGCTGGTAGTCGCGACCACCGGCGCACTCGTCTATCTGGCTGCCGTTCTGCTGGACTACAGCAGACGGGTAGCAATTGCAACGACCTTCATTTATGGCTTTGCAACCATGGCCTGGCCCTATAGCAAAACCTTCTTCTCCGAGCCGCTGACTGCCCTGCCACTCTTTGCCGCATTTGTGCTGCTGCTCTATGACTGCAACCAGCGGCAAAGCGGGAACACCGGGGTATCCAGAAGCATGGTGTTGCTGCTTCTCTCCGGCTTCCTCGCAACCTATGGCCTTACCGTCAAAGTGCATGGCGCATTGATTTTCCCATTCGTTGCCCTCTACGCCGGCATGTGCCTCCTGCCAACTACGTTGCCCTTCGCCTGGAAAAACGTGGTGCAGCAGGCCGCCCTCCGCAAAACAATCGTGGTGCGCTGGCTGGCCTGGGGGCTGGGAGCAGCCATCGTTTTTGCCCTGCTTGGCCTGTATCAATGGCAACTGTACGGTGACCCGTTCTCCACGGGCTATGGGAGTAGCGTGTTCAGCCATTTCAATCCCAAATATTTCTGGTATCGCCTGAGTGGGTTGGTCTGGAGTCCTGGTCGTGGCATCATCTGGTACGCCCCGCCGGTGATGCTCTGGCCCGTGGGTATGTGGTTGCTCTGGAAACGCAACTGGCAGGTGACGCTGGTCTGTGGGGCGGTGGTTTTTGCCCACCTGGGATTCTATGCCCTGCTGCTCTACTGGCATGGCGGTGGCTCCTGGGGGCCACGCTATCTGACAATTGCGCTCCCTTTTCTCGTTTTGCCACTGGCAGCGTTCCTGCAAACGCTGCGGGGCTGGCGCACGCCCTGGCGCACCGGTATCCTCATCCTCACACTGCTCATCACCCTGCCGGTGCAATTGGGCGGGGTAGCTATTGCCAATGAAGCCTTTTTCAGCACCAAACGCAATGTTGACCGCGACCACTTCGACCCGTTCGACTCGGCTATCGCGGGACATCTGGGACTGGTTTCTGAACATCTCAACGACTACTACCAGGTCTCTTTTGCCCCCAACAGCATTGCTTTTCAGCGTGGATTTGCCTACAGCGAGGGCGACCGCGAGGAGGGTGAGCAGGTACCGCGCTGGAGCAACCAGTCGCCGGCAATGCTTGACCTGCGCCCACAACCTGATGCTGATACTGTCCAGTTTGAGCTGGCATTAAATGGTTGTCTGCCACCACCACTTGACCCGCTCCCCGTCACCCTGCGCACCCGCAACGAAACGCTGATTGCCGCAACGCCCTGCCCGCCGCGCGTCTACCATCTGCTGCTGCCGGCACAACGCACGAAACTGCTGCTTGAATCACCCTTGTGGACACCAGCAGCGGTTGGGATAGAGCGTGAGGGGAAGCTCGGCGTACTGGTGCGTGACCTGCAAGCCAGGACAGACGGCAAAGACCTGACCGTGCAGGGGACTTTGATACCCATTTCCCCCATGCCAACCGGCTATGTCTCCATGCGCCGCTGGACTGGCGACCATCGGTTGAACCATTGGGACACATGGCTCTGGTATGTCACGTTTAGCGACCTCCCGCCAGCCCCGTTACGGTTGCTGGTGGGCATCTGGCTCACGCTTGCGCTGGGGTTGATAGCCTGGGGCAGCTATCAGTTGTTACGGAGATGAGGGTAAGACCTCACGCAAAGGCGCAAAGGCGCAAAGCTCCGGGCAGGCAAGAAGCCACAAATCTGGACACAGCGTTATCACGGAGAAAGATATTCGTGGTTCCTGCCTGATCATCCAAAGTGAGGACCTGTCATGAATGCGGAAACGCAGCAATGCGAACATGTGAATATGCGAAGAGTGTTGCTGGTCGCAGGCATGGCAGCATTGCTTGCCGCACTGGTGCTGGCGCAACCCTGGCACACGCATATTGATATTGGTAACCTGTATGACTACCCCTTCCTGCGCAATTTCTATGGGGCTGAGTACAGCGAAGAGCACCAGACTACGTTCCGCTGGACCCGTCCGCAGGCAGACCTGCTCCTGCCCGGAGCCGGGCGGGTTGCGCCGCTGACCATGCGCGTGCATGGCGACTACCCGGACATGCCCCTGCGCCTGGACGATGGCACCGGCACCATTGCGCTCAACCTGCGGCACGGCTGGCAACGTGTCTCCCTGCTACCGCGCCCACACCCATGGAGTGGTGATGTCGTGCTGCATATCAACGCCCCCCCACAACGTGACTCTGATGGTAACGTCAGTCCAACCCCTGGGAGCGCAGGCGGCTCGCCTGCCCCAGCCAGGGGTTTGGCACCGCCAACCCCCTACCTTATCACCCAAACCACCTTTACCAACAGAGTCCAGAGTGCCACCGACCCCCGCGACCGCGGCGTTGTGCTGGACTGGGTCACTATCAATGGACTGCGCAATACGCCCCCCCCACTGCAAGTCTTACTCATTGGTATCAACGCCGCATTATGCACGCTGCTCGTGCAACATCTCAGCCGCCGACCGTGGGTGGCTGTACTGGCGGGTACAATGTTCACGCTTGCGCTGGGGGCAATCTTGTTCCTCAACGGTGGTGCATGGCGGTTGATGTTGACCAGTTTCACTGCCCGCCTGACGATGGCCCTGCTGCTGGGCGTGGTGCTTGTGTATAGTATCAAAGCTTTCTTGAAATGGCTTACTGCTCGCCGCATCATCGCGCTCACGCACCGCGGGCGCACCATGGACTCTGATGGTAAAGTCCGTCCAACTCCTGGGAGCCCAGGCGGCTCGCCTGCCCCAGGCAGGGGTTTGGCGGTGCCAAACCCCTACCTGAT
>CAYFVX010000483.1:0-4327 GCA_964346425.1 uncultured Chloroflexaceae bacterium
GCAGGCGAGCCGCCTGCGCTCCCAGGAGTTGGACGGACTTTACCATCAGAGTCACCAGGGGGGAAGGGTGTCCGCTCCCCCTCGCCCTGGTGACTGTTGAGAAGCCCCATCTCCTGCCCGTCCCTTTGCGGCTTTGCGCCTTTGCGCGAGGCCCTGCCCGGCTCTTTGCGGCTTTGCGCCTTTGCGCGAAGCCCTGCCCGGTCGCGGCGCGAGCCAATCACCATCTGCACCATTCCCACCAACCCCACGGCGGCCAGGATATCCAGTGCAGGGAAGACTGGCACCAGGTAGCGGTTGAATTTTTTGGGAAAGATGCTCATTGCCAGCGTGAAGAGCAAAATCCAGCCAGCCAGCACTGTCAGGTCACGCATAGTGGTGGTGTCTCGGGTTGCCTGTGTGGGGGTTGTAGTGGTGGCACGTGTGGTGCGCTGGCTGATGAACATGGCAATGGGCAGCAGCAACAGTCCGATGAGTGTAACAGGCGTGGTGCGCATTGCGAGCGCAACGGGATAGAACATGGGACCGGGTACGTCGGTATGCTGTCCCAGGAAGAAGTTGCCGAGCATGTGTGGGCTACCGCCTTCCACCTCGACGCCCACGCGGAAGAGTTCGATAACACGTAGCGGGTCAATCAATACCGCCGGCCAGACGAGGGCCATCGTGATGCCACACAGCATACCCCACACAACCAGCGGCAGCAGGGCAGCGCGGAGCATGAGGCGGAAACCCCTCGCCCGCGGGGAGAGCGGTTTGGGGGGAGGGTGTTGGGACGGCCCCTTCTCACCAGGGGATTCTGTTGGTAAACGTTCATCTCCTGCCCGGTCCTTTGCGGCTTTGCGCCTTTGCGTGCGGCCCTGCCCGGACTGGCGCGTATCCTGCCAGGTGGCCCACAGTGCCAGCATACCCACCGTGGGTAGCAGCAGAAAGGCGGGGGATTTGCTGACAATCGCCAGCCCTGCGAAGATGGCGGAGAGCAGCAGCCAGCGAAATTGCCGCATGTGGTTCCAGTAGAGACAGGCGGCCAGCAGACACAACGTTGCAAAGGTGGTGGCGGGGCCATCCACATGCAGCACGCGGCTGAAGGCCAGCACAAACGGGTCGGTTGCCCACAGCAGCGCGGCAAACAGGGCAAGCGTGGGGGCAAACATACGGCGCAGCAACGCATAGCCCACCAGCAACGCCGCGGTATGCACCAGGGCCAGCGGCAGTCGATGGAGTGCCAGCAGCAGCGGAAAGGTCTCCTGCTGCAAGATATGGTTTTCAAACAGGAAACGGCGCAGCGCAATCCCCGCCGTCCCACACCACATGGTGGTGACGCCGGGGTGGGTGGTGATGGCGGTATCTGCCAGATCGCCGCTCTGGATGGCCTGCAAGAACCGTTCAGAGCGTGGCAACCAGAAATCCGCCTCATCGCCAGAGAGGAACGCTCCCAGGTTCGCCACGCGCAGTGGGAGCGCAATCAGCAGCAGCAGCAGATAGCTGGCAATGAGCAGCATACGCCCGCGCTTAGAGGGTGCGTGGTCGTTGGTTTGCATAATCGGAAGTTCCATCATTCTATGACGATTGGTTCCAGCAAGAGCGCGTTCGCACCATCATCCGGCGCAGCGGGCTGCGGAGGGGCCTGCAATGGCAACCGCGTGAAATCATCCGGCTGATACAACCCGATGGCGATCCAGTACGTGCCTTCTGGCAGGTCGGGCGGCAGCGGCAGTGGGTGCGTCCATTGCACATACCCATGCGGCTGCCATGCATCCGTGGGGAGGGTGCCGCCGGGCGGGGCATCTATCTGGGCTATACGCTCGCCCTGCTCGTTCAAGACATGCACAAAGAGCATGTACTGCTCAGTGATGGGTGCCTGCACTGCCCATTGCAGCGTGACCGACACCTGTCCGCTGGAACGGATTGCCGAGGTGTCTATATCGTAGCCGTGCAAGCGTATCGCATCGCCAAAACGCGCATCGCTGGTGGAGGGCATCGTCTGCGGTACCTGATAGATCCAGGCATAGTCCACGCCGTGGATCGTCACCTGATGCACCGGCGGCACCCGTTGATAGAACTGGTCAAAGGGCGGCAACGCATGGCCCCAGACATTGCGCACATAGACCGCCACATAGCCGGTTTTGTCGGGCAACTCATCCCCATCCGGCGGACCAGCATAGCCCCCATGCTTGAGATAGGGCTGCAAGGGAGGGGGCATGGTGGTGACGGTCACCACGCCGGTGATATCCGGCTGGTCGTTCAGCCAGTCGGCCACCTGCTCCAACCCCTCGCCGGAGCCGATGAGAAACGCCCATGCGCCCATTGGCGGTCCGCCCAACGCCTGATTGAAATAGGCGACACCGTAGGGATGGTACCACATCGCATTGAATAATGCTATCAGACAGAGGATGGCGGTGACGAGCAGGGTAATTCCTGCTCGGCGAATAGCCTGCGTAATCCAGAGCAGCCCGGCGGCAGCCAGAATATCCACCGCGGGAAATATGGGAATGAGATAGCGGTTGAGCTTTTTGGGAAAGAGGCTCAAGCCAAAGACAAAGAGCAGGATAAAGCCTGCCAGCACCGCCAGCGTTGGTAGCAGCATGGGGCGTGTCCCCAGGCTGGCTGGTGGTCTGGTGGCGGCGGAAGGATGTTTGCTTGTGTGGCGGAGCCGTTGCTGGGCTGCACTCTGCCATGCCACCGGCAGCAGCAGCAGACCCAGCAATGTCCACGGGGTGGTGCGTAGCGCAAGCGCAACGGGGTAAAAGAGCCAGCCAGGTTCGTTGTTCTCCTCGCCCAGGAAATAGTTGCCCTGCACATGTGGACTGCCACCTTCGACTTCCACGCCCACGCGCATCAGCTCGTAGACGCGGCCTGGATTGACCCAGAAAGCGGGCCAGACGAGCACCATGGTGGCGATGCACGCGCCCCCCCACAAAGCCAGTCGTGCCAGCACGGGCTTGAGCAGAGTGGGCAGGAATGCGACGAACCCGGTCTGTTCCGCATCCGTCAGCGGTTCCGCTTTGTGCTGCTGCCAGCGGTGCAGGATGTCCAGCAGCGCGACCAGCGGTGGTATGGCGATGAGCACCAGCGCGGGCGATTTGCTGAGGATAGCCAGCCCCGCAAACATACCAGAGAGCAGCAGCCAGCGCAGTCGTGCGCCATGCTGCCAGAAATAGCAGAGCGCGAGCACACTCAAGGTGCCAAACGTCATTGCCAGTCCATCCACGTGCAGAATGCGGCTAAACGCCAGAATGAATGGATCCGTTGCCCACAGGAAAGCCGCCAGAAACGCGATACTGGCCGGCAGCATACGGTGCAGCAAGCGGTAGCCGAGCAGGATACCCGCGGTATGGACGATGGCGACCGGCAGCCGCATCAGTGCCAGCCGCAGCGGGAAGGGGACAGACTCCATGAAATCCAGCGCAACCAGCATGCGGCGCAGCAGGATGCCAATGCTGCCCAGCCACATGGTCGTCACGCCCGGATGGGTGGTGATGGCGGTCGCCGCAAAGTCGCCGCTGCGTAGTGCTTTGAGAAACTTTTGCGAGCGTGGCAGCCAGTAGCGTATTTCATCCTCGTTGACAAAGCCGCCCAGGTCTATCACGCGCAGCAGGAACGCCACCACGCCGAGCAGCACCACCAGCACGGCGGGATGGGTAAGGAAGGCGAACCGCTCCGCCAGCGGGGTGCTGGCCGGGTGGCTCTCTGTTGTGTTTGCGATTGTTTGTTCAGTTTTGTGTATCATGGTTCTTTTGAAAAAATTCTGTCCACTTCTGTCCATTATTATGGATTCTGTTGGGAACCCTGTACATTTCTGGGAGCGCAGGCGGCTCGCCTGCATTGGAGCGGGCATCCTGCCCGCGCTCCCATACGCATGAAGCTAACGCATATTTCCCATTGGGGCGCAGCCCCAAACCCCATACGCATGAAGCTAACGCATATTTCCCATTGGGGCGCAGCCCCAAACCCTTTTTTGTTTTCGGTTTTTTGCGGCGAAGCCGCAAAAAACCGAAAACAAAAGCATTTTTCGGGGGTTTGCAACCCCCAATCCCCCGCTTGGCAAAGCGATAGACCGCTTGGCTTAATGCGCATGGGGTTTGCAACCCCCAATCCCCCGCTTGGCAAAGCGATAAACCGCTTAGCTTGATGCGCATGGGGGCGCAGCCCCAAACCCCCAATCCCCCGCTTTGCAAAGCGGCAAACCGCTTAGCTTAATGCGCATGGGGCATCCTGCCCGCGTTCCCAGGGGTTTGGCGGTGCCAAACCCCTACTTTACCAACATATCCATCCAAGACTCTGTTGGTAAAGTCCATCCAATTCCTGGGAGCGAAAGCGTCTCGCCTGCCCC
>CAYFVX010000484.1:0-4326 GCA_964346425.1 uncultured Chloroflexaceae bacterium
CCGGAACCACGAATGACACGAATAGCACGAATGGCTATACACTGCTGCGCTCCCTATGCACTAAGTACTCCCAATAGTGGTTCAAACCCTGGTTCTTGCGAAAGCCAGATACCACAAATGACTAATGTAGCCAGCGTGATGATGCGTGTTGCTTGCATTGCCATTGTCTGCGCTCCTTCCTCTCAAGACTACCGCTTCGGCTACTATCTCACGTGAAAATAAACGGGTTTCACCTGATACCGTGTCCGCTCCCTCACGGTCGCGGCTCGTCCGAGTGTCCGATTCACGTATTTTCATGCCACCATGTGCGCGGGAGCGCATGAACATCTCCATTCGCTTTTCGTCTCTTGCACGCTTCTCCAACAAGTAATGTCATCCTGAAAATACTACGACAGGCACATCGCTTATGGTTTGCGTTCGCGCCCAAATCGTGCCAACTGTTGCGCAATATCCGCCAGGACGTCGCGGATGGATGCCATGTCGCTTGTGCTCAGGTGGGGAGCCAACTTGTTGAGCAGTGGCTCCAGCACCACGGGATACGTGTGAAGCAAGGTGGCTCTATCGTTTTCATAGAGACCAACACGGGCGTAGTTCCCCTGCCGATAGAGTGCGGGTAGCGCATACAACTTGAGCAGCAGCAATCCTTCGACGGTGGCACAGGGAAGAGGCTGTTCCTGGAACGGGCGGGTGGTGGCGTATTGCTCCTGCACCAGTGCAAAAACGGGATTTTGTGTTAGCAATATAGCAATTTGCAAACTGTCAAAGCTCCCGCGCACGAAAAACTGCTCCTGGCTTATCACCTGTATTGCCGGCAGTTTGTGGAGCGACGAGAGTGCCATAATCAGGTCTATATCTTCGGTGTTGCGTTCCTCCACATAGGAGCGCATGGCGATGCCGCCCACCAGCAAATACGCAGTCTGTCGCTGTTCGAGCAGGTGAAAGAGGTTGGCAACCGTTTCGACAAGCTGGTCCGTATGCATAGCGGCTCCTTGCCAGCGTGCGGGTTGAAAGACGATGCCGTTCTGGATGATCGTGCCGATGGATGATACATCGGGCTGGTTGTCAAAAACCGTTGGCATATGGTATGGTTTCCCGTGGTTGCGAACGTGCCAGGTGCAAGATGTGCCTGTAATACCAGGTTCGGATGAAGAATGAAAAAAAACTGCCCGAATCTTTGCCCGGATGTCCGGACTTTGCGCTCTTTGCGTCTTTGCGGTTCGTTGAACTCATGACCCGAATGAGGTATCAGGTTGGGGATATTGTACCACAGGCTCCGGCCGTCCTGCCCACCTGTTCGCATGTTCTATGATACAATGGAAGCCGGTATGGTGTTCGCTTCCATCTTCACAATCAGTGGGGATGAATGTACCAGAAGGCTCCCATCCACCACTAATCTGGCAGTGTTTCGCTGCGCCGAAGATGTCAGCAGGAGAAATACGTGTTATCACCACAATTGCGGCAACAAGTCAATGATTTATGGACAAGGCTCTGGTCGGCCGGGATGACCAACCCGCTGACGGCTATTGAGCAGATTACCTATCTCATTTTTCTCAAGCGACTCGAAACGCTTGATGCGGAACGAGTACGTGATGGGAAGTCGTCTATCTATGCGCCCCGTCTGGTTTCTTGCAATATTCCCCATCATCCTGATGAGGAACCAGCAATGTCTGGCTCCTGCCGGGGGCATGAAACCTGCCGCTGGTCATATATTGTGCAATATGCTCCCGTCTCTGATCCGGAAGACCCAGCAGGGGAACGGATGCTGACCTTGCATGGGCACATAAGCCGCTATGTCTTTCCCTGGTTGCGCGAATTGGACACTCTTTTTGCTGAAAAAGGGAATGGGGCAACTGGCTCGACTGCTGCCCGCGTTGCGGCACCGATGGATGATGCCTTTTTTCAGTTTCCGCCGGATAAGCTGTCTATTCTGCAGCACGCCATAGAAAAAATTGATGAGCTTTTTGCCGCGGTGGGAACACGCAGTGCCAATGATGACCTGATGGGCGATATCTTTGAGTATCTGCTGAGTGAAATCAAGACGTCTGGCAAAAATGGGCAGTTTCGTACCCCACGGCATATCATTCGCTTTATGCTTGAGTTGCTCGACCCGCAACCAGGCAAACGGATGATTGACCCGTCGGCTGGCACCGGCGGCTTCCTGACGAATGCTATCCAGCATTTGTTTAAAAAGGCAACCGATCCAGAGACGTTGTTGTTGGAATGGGATGGTACGCCGCATCGTGCTGCTGGCGAACAGCTTGATCGTCAGCAGTATCTGGATAGTGCGTATTTCACTGGCTATGACAATGACCGCACAATGGTGCGTATCGGCTGGATGAATATGGTGTTGCGTGGTATTGACCGGCCGCGCTTTGGATTATGTGATACGCTGGGAGAATCACTGCCCGTGGATGAACGTGGCAGGTATGCGTATGCGTTTGCCAATCCACCGTTCACAGGAACCGTTGATAAAGATGACATCCACCAGAACTTTCCCCGCAACCCACGCAACATGGGAGAGCCGATAACCAACAAGAGTGAACTGCTGTTTATCTGGCTGATTCTCGATCTGCTTGCGCATGAAGGTCGGGCTGCGGTGATTGTGCCGGAAGGGGTGCTGTTTGGTTCTACCATTGCGCACAAGACGCTGCGCCGCGAACTGCTGTTCAAACACTGCCTGGAAGCGGTTATCTCGCTACCGGCTGGCGTGTTTCAACCTTACACCGGCGTCAAGACTTCAATTCTGGTGTTTCAGAAGGTGGGCCAGACAAAGCCGCTCAAGCAGCCACAAACAGACAATGTCTGGTTCTACGAGGTAGCAGCAGACGGCTACACGCTGGATGCGCGCCGTAATGATAAGCGAGAACCGAACGATCTGTGGGACGCACTGGCAAAATGGCCTGAGCGAATAGCAGAGAGCACGAAATATTACCAGCCGACATTTGCAAAGGTGCGCTGGCGCAGAGTAGATAATGAAACGGTGCAAGTGTTTCCGACGCTTGCTGCGGAAGAAAACAAAGTTTGGGGCAACCACGAGCTTTTTTTTGATGTGCCTGCTGACCCTGATAAAGCGACCAGCCAGATAGTGCATACACAAACGCCGCGGATACAGCAGCTTTATCAGCGATACGTTGCGCTCAGTGAAGCCGAAGCTTTGCAGATAGCCAGCAGCACCAGAAACCAGAAAAAGGTAGAAGATGTCCTCAAAAAAACCGCTCGCTCTCTCGATAGCATCTTCACTCATGTGATGGGCGATATGCTGGAAGGCGATAGCAAGCTCAATCGGTTTGCCTGGAAAGCACTTGATCCGCTGGTGAAAGAGGCCAGTACGACAGCAGTGACCGTCATCAGGGATCGTGTATTGCAAGCCGTGTCAGGTGATGCAACGGATACAAAGAATGCGCATGGCAATGGCAATGACCCGGCGAGACCAACATCCGGCGCAGAAGCTACCGATAATAGCACGAGCAACGGGAAGCGCAATAGGCACGACGATACTCCTGATTGGCAGCACGAAGTTGAAGCTATTGTGCGTGAATTTGCCAAACTGGATGGCTATGACGTGATGTTGCGCTCGCTGGAGGTCGCCGAGCAAACTGAACGGTTGGAGGAGACGAAAAGCTGGTCGGTTCCCGTGCGCAGGTTTGTGCAGCGTGATGATTGGCAGAGCACGGATGGCACGCTCAAGGGGAGCCACGATGCGGAAGGCAATCTGCGGGTGGAATATCTACAAGACCCGCATATCTATGCCGATAAAGAGCGGGAACATGGCAAGCCGGACTATCTTGACCCTGATTGCCTTGAGGCAAATGATTATAACCTTTCTGCCGGGCGGTATAAGCCGTTCCATCTCAAGCCTGAACAATATGACCCGCCGCTCAAGATACTTGAGCAGCTTGAGGAGATGGAGAGCCAGATACAGGAAAGGCTAAGGAGTTTGGCCGAAAAGATTGCAGGGAAAGCATGAAGCCAAGATTACCACAAACCTGGATATATAGCAGTCCACGAGAAATACTGTTCCGACGAGAGGAACGTATAGAACCCCACAAGTATCCAGAACAGGAATTTGTTTATGTGGGACTTGAAAATATTGCGAGTCACTCTGGTCAACTGCTTCATGTTTCGTCTCTATCTGGTCGAGAACTGTTGAGTACGAAAAATATGTTTTACAATGGGGATATTCTCTACGGAAAACTTCGTCCTTATTTGAATAAGGTCTATCTCGCTGAAATTGATGGTGTTTGCAGTACAGATATATGGGTTTTCAACCCATCTTCTCTTGTGGATGCGGAATATATATCCTTTTATTTACGTTCTGAACGTATT
>CAYFVX010000485.1:0-4324 GCA_964346425.1 uncultured Chloroflexaceae bacterium
TGGTCTTTCACCGATTGGTCTTTCACCGATTGGTCTTTCACCGATTGGTCTTTCACCGATTGGTCTTTGGCCGATTGGTCTTTGGCCGATTGGTCTTTGGCCGATTGGTCTTTGACCGATTGGTCTTTCACCGGTTTTTCAGGGGTTCGAACATTCTGGTGTTTTTCAGTCGGCATACTCTTTTTCTCAAGCATGTATTTCATTTCTTCCGAACGATGATCCGCTGAGATTGTCGGCGATAGCAGTTATGATGGCTACCGCGGCCTGCTGTTTGGACTGACGTGGAAGCGAGACGTGGCTTCCGTCCTGCTGGATCACCGTGACCTGTATATCATCTTGTCCAATACTGGCAACAGCTTCATTTGCAACAATCATCTGGAGACCTTTACGGTTGAGTTTGCTGGTGGCGTTGCTCAAGACATCCTGCGTTTCCGCCGCAAACCCGACCTTAAAGATGTCGGTTCTGTGTGCCAGTTCAGCGAGTATATCTGGATTATGTACAAGCTGGAGCACCATACTGGTGCTCTCCTGCTGTTTTTTTATTTTTTGTTCGGCAAACTGCTCCGGGCGAAAATCGGCAACTGCGGCGTTCATTATCAGAACATTTGCGTCTTCACAAGCCTGGTGGACAGCTTCACGCATTTGCAGGGCCGTTTCAACCGCGACGACCTGGAGAGCCGCCGGGGGTTTCAATGCGGTGGGGCCGCTGATCAGAGTAACTCTGGCACCCATATCGCGGGCGGTAGCCGCCAACTGGTAGCCCATCATGCCAGATGAACGATTGCCCACGAAGCGCACCGGGTCAATTGGCTCACGGGTCCCCCCGGCCGTCACCACGACGTGCTGATTGCGGAGGGGGCCGTTTTGTTGTCCGAGTAACGCACGGATTTCTCCCTCCAGGACAAAAGGTTCGGGCAATCTTCCCTTGCCCTCCATTGGTTCCGCCATACGCCCTACGGCTGGTTCCAGGACAATAAAACCACGGCGGCACAGGGTGGCAATGTTTTCCTGCGTGGCAGCGGCTGCATACATATGCACGTTCATAGCCGGGGCGCAGATGACGGGAGCAGTCGTTGCCAGTATGACGGTGGAGAGAAGATCGTCACAAAAACCACAGGCGAGATGGGCGAGCGTGCTGGCGGTAGCGGGGGCTACAACCACCACATCGGCGGTTGTTCCCAGCGAAACGTGACCGACCACGCCATCTTCTGGCAGATCCCACATACTGGTCGACACCGGACGTCCGGTGAGGGCCTGAAATGTTGCCGTCCCCACAAACCGTTGCGCAGCTTCGGTCATAACGACGTCAACCTTTGCGCCAGCCAGGGTGAGATTACGAGCCAGTTCGGCAACTTTGTAGGCTGCGATACTGCCGCATACCCCGAGGACAATATGTTTATTGTTGAGTATGTTCATAGTTCCAAAACCATAGAAATTTATGGAAATGTTTATGCGGCAAGCCGCAATGGGTGAACTACGCACCCTCTACTCCCCTGCGCGAACGCATCAGGAGCTACTTTTCTTCGCATATTCGTGTAATCTCATCGGAGAAGTATACCATAAAAAACATAAATTTCAATGAATTGCTATGAACCAGGGCAACGACGCTTATACGCACATCATACTGCCAGCCAACCTATGGCAATAACGAGACGAGCACTCGTTTCATTGTCCTCGCATGCATGCCATTTGTCAATCGGCAATGTAAAAGCATTGTAGCATCAGGGAAGGTGATAGTCAATTTGCTTGCGCAAAGATTCGTTCTTGTGCTATAATGCCGATGAGTGATAAAAACATTTTCAACAGTATTAAACCAAAAAAGGAGCAAGAAAAATATGGCAGATGAAGTGACGGTCAAGATTTTTGATAATGGTCCGCTGTATGTGGAAGGGGGCGCATTCAAGATTGTGACGGCCAGTGGCAAGGAGATTCCGGTTGAAGGTGGCAAAGCGGCCCTGTGCCGCTGTGGAGCTTCCGAGAACAAGCCGTTCTGCGATGGTGGACATAAGAAGGCTGGCTTCCAGCACAGCGCAGACGAGTAGGGTGTCTTTTGTGTCAGAACATTTCTTCTCCGCGAGTCCAGGCAGGTGTCTGGACTCTTTTTGCTGTATGCTCTCTGTCGGTCCACAACCAGAACAACCGCATGCTCCCCTTTTCCCATAGGCAATTGTTTGTTTTGGTCCATCGTCTGCGGTCCATCGTCTGCGGTCCATCGTCTGTGGCCCACCCTCCTCATACCAGATACGTTTGAATAGTGAGAGAAACCGCCAGGACGCTAAGAACGCCAAGATTCGGGCAGAGAGAAGGGGAAACCCTGTTCTCTCTGTGCCTCCGTGTCTCCGTGGTGAAAAGAAACTATTCATCCGAACTTGGTATCACTCCGCTTGCGGCGAAATTTCCCCTAGCTTCGTCTTTTTAGTCGAGTTTCGTTTTCCTTCGTTGGGTGGCGGGTCACGCATCAGCCAGTAGTAACAGATGGTGGCGATGGGAATCATAAACCAGAAATTCAACAGGCGGAAAATGATGGCGGCTGGCAGGGCGGCCGGGCCAACCTGAAATTGCAAAAGGACCGCCACCAGTGCGGTTTCCACTGTTCCCCCGCCGCCGGGCAGGATATTGAACGAACTGGTCATCAGTGCAATCCCGAAGGAGGAAAGCACCACCAGAAAGCTGGGGTCCACGCCGAGGCCATGCAAAATAACCAGCATTGCCAGGCTGTGACCGCACAGGCCGATAAACTGGAAAGGCACAGTGAGGAACACATCGCGCGGGTCCTCTGCAATCACCCGACGCCCATGCGAGATTTCCGAGATAAAGTGCAGCAGCGGTTCATCGCTCCACGACTGGCGCAGTAGCCGTTCCAGCCAGTTTTTCATACCAAGCAGCCAGTACTTGAGTTGTGCTTCGCTGCGCGTGAGCACAAAAACCATGGCGACGACCACGATGAGCGCAATCGTTGCTGCGAGATAGCTCCCGCCTTCAGTGGTCAGGTTATGGAAGGCGAGGTAGATCAGGCTGAAGGTGACTATCGAGAGCATGGCTATCGCATAGCTCAGCATATCAAGGGTAGCTATGAGGGCAGAGCGGGCGGTGCTCAGCCCGCGATGCTTGAACACACCCACCAGAAATGCGTAGCTCCAGACGCCGCCCGGCGGCACCGACTGGCTGAGAACCACCGAGACCATCGCGGTTGCCCAGAGACGCATCTGCCCTATGTGGTATCCCTGCGACTTGAGGATGATACGAAAGACCATTGAAAGGACCAGAAAGCTTGACAAAATGATAGCTTGCGCCAGAATGAGCCAGCTCATGTTGATGTTTTGGGCCAGTTCAAAGGCTTCGATCAACCAATGACGGTTGATAAAAGCGAGAAACGCTATGAGCGCAACGACCAGCACTCCGGCGATCAGTTTCCACGTTCGTTTCAGCATGAATATTCAGCTTCCTTTACCTTATGTGTTTTGCTCTGTGGGTAGCTTGTGGTGTAGAGAATAAAAGTTCGATTGGATAAAAAAGGCATAGCAAATCGCTGCTATGCCCCTTTGATGCGATGAAGTTCAGACATGTGTGTGTTGCTGAATCTTGTGCATATCATAGTGTTTTACCAGTGGATGCTGAAAATATCCTCACCAACAGGTTCTTCCCATTGAAACTCTACATGGTCAACCTGAGCCCCAACCGGCCCGCTATGGGACCAGCTCACGAGACGATGAACGGCCGCCCGGCTTCCTTCAAACACGGCTTCCACTCGCCCATCTTCCAGATTTTTGACCCATCCTCGTAGTCCAGCCTGGCGAGCCTGGTCACGGGTAGCGGCGCGAAAGTTGACTCCCTGGACGCGACCGGTAATAAAAACATGGGCTCGAACGGCATCTTCCATTTTTTCTCTACTCCTTGCAACAATAGCGTTTTTTCCTGCGTACATCCAGGCCTGAAGCACTTGAAAACGTCCACACCCAGACGGAACTATCCCGGGATGCGCAGCAGATGTCACCAGATACCCAGATGTTCTCTGTTGCTCAATCTCAAGAGGTCGGAACATCTGGGAGTGTTACCCTGTCATTTCAGCCTTGTGAAACATTGTGCTGTATCGTTTCCAGGGACCTATTGAAAGTATAACGTAGCTTGAAAACTTGTGCAATGTGGGGGGCGTGGCAGAATATTTTCTGAAATGGCGGGTATCGCTTGCAAAGCACGGGGACGGGGGAACGCCGTTCCCCATGTGCATGAAGCTCACGCATATTTCCCACTGGGGCGCAGCCCTCAATGGGTGTCACCTGCGGTGGGCTTTGCTTGCGCAAGGCAAAACATGCACGCAAGAGCG
>CAYFVX010000486.1:0-4323 GCA_964346425.1 uncultured Chloroflexaceae bacterium
CGTGGCACTGCCTAACAGTAACGTGACGCTGATCGCGAGCGTATTGCCATCCATCACCCCAATAACAATGCTTACCAGTACTGCGCCAGCCAGCGCAATTTGCAGATTGAACAGCACAACCAGCACAAGAATGGTTGTTGCCAGCGGAAACGCATAAGGCTGATCCAACCACAGTGGTTGCAACAACCGTGCCGCCATTGCGGTAATAATCAAAGCGATTACAATAACCATCAATGGGCGGGTTTGCTGCACAACCTCCTTCTGGGTAAAGACCAGATAGAGCATGAACGAAAGGGCTAATAACGCGCTGATAATTCCCCGCCCAAGCACCGACATCAAGCTCAATGGGTTGGGCAGTGCCCGCGTAGCACGTGCTTTCTCTATTGTTTCAGCGGTGACGACGTCTCCCACGCGGACAATGTTTTCGCCAGCATGCACCTGCACTTTGACGGGGTCAACACTATCGCGGGCTTCAGTTTTCCGTTGCTGGGTTGCCTGCTGATCAAGCGTGCGGTTCACGCGCAAGAACGAGGAAGTAAAAAAACGGACCAGTTCTTTCTCTGGTTGGTCCAGATGGCTTGTCCAGTAGGGTAACGTGCGTTCTCGCAGACGATGCAAGGTTTCTTCGGTTATTTCAAACGAGTTCTGGGATACTGCCCGGTCATAGAGCGTGAAGACACGATTGCGAACATCGTTCCAGGAATCAGTATCCAGATCAAGAATATCCTCAGCCAGGGTGCTGCTCAGGACGACCGTGGGATTGGACAACTCTTGCAACTTCTGCAATTGCTCGCTATGGTTCAAGGTCGGGTCACTGCGTACCGTGCCGATAGAATCGAGTAAGTCTTCCAACTTGCGCTTCTGCTGAGCGGGTGATTCAAAGTCTGTGGTATACACCAGATTTTCCGGGCGACTTTCCGCCTGGGCACGAGCGGCTGCTGTTTGCACGTCGCTAATAAAATCGGCACTCCGTCGCGCACGAATGGTAACTGGACTGGGGGCACCTTTTTCCAGCACCCCCGTATCTTGCGAAGAATCAAAAGAAATGGTCAAAGCAGCCCACAATCCCAGCATGAGCAAAACGCCAGCCAGTGGGATCATATGCTTCTGGAGGAATTGTTGCAGAGATTGTTTTTGAAAGAAATTCCTGCTTTTCTGGAACCAGTCTCGCAACATAAGATCAGTACCTCATCAATTTTCCTGGAGCAGTTCACGGGCAATCTGACTCAATACCTTGCCATCAGCCTGACCCTTGAAACGCTCCATAAGCACCGGCATGAGCTTGCCCATTGCAGCAGGCCCACTCAATTGTAGCTCATTGATCACAGCGGCTATCTGTGGACGGAGTTCATCCGCACTCAATTGTTGCGGCAAATATCCTTCCAGAACCTGGGCTTCAGCTTCCTCTTGCTCAGCCAGGTCTATTCGGCCACCATTGCGATACATCTCAGCAGACTCACGCCGTCGTTTGACTTCTCTGGCAATCACCGTTTCTTGCGTTGCCTCATCCAATGTTTCGCTAATCGGCTCTGCTGATTTGTCTACTGTGGATTCTGCATCCTTTGCAGAAGTATCATAGTGTTGTTTGACAGCCTCAAGTTGTGCTTTCTGCAAGGCATCACGCGCACTCCGAATTGCGGTAAGTCGTCGTTTGTCCTTGTTTCGCATGGCTTCTTTCATATCCGCCAGAAGCCGCTCTTGAATACTCATCGCTCTCTTGCTCCTTCATAAAGAAATTCGCTGCAGGTAAACTCGATGTTTTTCAGCCGTGATGATAGCACGGATCTGTCCAACCGTCTCATCCAGCCTATCTTCATGGTTCATCACCACATAGTCAAACTCTGAAACCCGATCAATCTCTTGCTCTGCCAGTGCCAGCCTGCGTTCAATCTCTTCCGGCGAATCAGTGCGTCGCAGGTTCAACCGATGGCGCAGCTCTTCAAGCGAACCAGGCGCAATAAAAATCAGGATAGCTGCCGGAGCCATTTGTTTCACCGTTGCCGCACCATCTACATTCACGCGGAGAATAACATCGCGCCCGCTGGCAAGGGCCTGGCGGACTTCCCACCTGGGGATACCGCGATAATTTCCGTAGACTTTTGCCCACTCCAGCAATTCTTCATTCGCAATCATTTCCTCAAATTGTTGCGGGCTGACAAAGTGATAATCAATACCCTCTATTTCGCCAGGACGCCTGGGGCGGCTGTTGACAGTCACGACAAAATGCAACGGAAAGGCCAATTCGCGCATGCGCATCAAGACCGAATCTTTGCCCACCCCCGAAGGACCGGAGAGCACTATCAGCAATGGAGGCGAAGATTGGCCTTGAAGCAAAGGATTGAGAAAAACATGGGTCATGGCAATCTATGGTATCCTATCTACGTATGTATTTTGATGCTTTAACGCTCGCAAGTATTGCGCAAGAATTACGAGCAACGATTGTTGGAGGACGGGTTCAGCGTGTGTTGCTGCCTGACACGCTGAGTATCGGGCTGGAAGTATATGCCCGGCAGCAACGATATCAACTTCTGGCTTCTGCCCATCCAACATTTGCTCGTGTCCACCTGGTTCAGGGGAAACTCTCACGCGGGGTTGAACAAGAGACACCCTTGTTATTGCTGCTCCGTAAATATATACTCGGAGGACGAATCAGTGCTATTGAACAACCCTACATGGAGCGTGTCCTTATAGTAAGTATAGTCAAAGAAAGCAAGACTCGCAACCATCCTCCTGATGCGGAGAGCTACCCCATGCGCACAGATGCTCAACAAGAAGAAGAACGCATGGAAGAAGATCAACCTCTTCGCCAGGATACTACGCCTGTTTCCCATCAAACATGGACCGGTGAACTGGTTATCGAGACCATGGACCGACGGAGCAATATCATTCTGGTGGATAGTGATAATCTCATTCTGGACAGTATCAAACGCATCTCTGCGCAAAAGAGCCGTCGCGTCATCCTGCCACGCTCTGCGTATGAACTTCCTCCCAGACAAACGGCCCATGATCCGGCGCAGGCCACTGCCGATGATCTCAAAGCCAGCTATGGTGCCAATAACGGCAATCTAGTGCGTGCGCTGGTTCGTGGCTATCGCGGTATCTCGCCTCTGGTTGCCCGTGAGGTAGTTCATCGTACCCATGTTTTGCTACCGGGAGCTAATTCCGCTGAGGAGACTTCCCCCTCTGATCTGGATGATACGACGGCCAGCACAGTGACGGCCTGTTTGCGTGAACTTCTACGCATGGATAGCCAGCCAACATTGGTAAAACAGGCAGAGAAGCCAGTGGCCTATGCCCCCTATCAAGTAACCCATATCGAGGGCGAGCAGAGACAGCCTGCCAGCATGAGTGTTGCACTTGATGAGTACTATCGCGAACATCAGCAAGTGACTGCCCACCATCAGCATCGCGAACACATTCAGCACCAGCTCGCTGAAACGCGCAATCGTTTGCAGCATCAGCTTGACCAACTCAACCAGGCTCTTGCGCAGGTTCAGAAGCTTGACCGTCTGCGCTGGGAAGGGGAAATGATCTACGCATTTCTGCATACTATCACCCCTGGTCAGGAGATGCTAGAGGTTGAAGGCGAGCAGATTGCGCTCGATCCTACATGGAGCCCGGCAGAATGTGCGCAACAACGTTTCCAGGCATATCAAAAATCCAAAAGTGGGCTGGAACGTCTCCCGGAACGGTTGCAGGAAACCGAGAACCAGTTGGCCGGCCTGGAAGAATTATCCACGCTACTGGAACTCACGGAAGACCGGGAGCAGATAGAGCAGATTGCAGATGAAGCACAAAAACAGGGCTATCTGCCAGTGTCCAGCCAGCGATCTGGCAAAAAACGCCGCTCACCACGTTTGAAACCGCTGCATCTGGTCTCAAGCGAGGGAATGGATATCTATGCGGGGCGTAGCGCGTCTCAAAATATGGAGGTGACGTTTCGCATTGCCCAGCCGGATGATATCTGGTTGCATGTGCGCGGTATGCCCGGTGCGCATGTTATCATACGCAGCGGTGGGCAAAAAATACCAGAAGCAACGCTGCATGAAGCAGCAGGGTTGGCGGCATACTTTAGCCGTGCCCGCCATGAGCAGGCGGTTGATGTGGATATTGCGCCACGGAGTGCGGTGCGAAGGGTGTCGGGTGGGCCTGCTGGTCTGGTTACCTATCAGGCACAGCAAACGTTGCGTGTTGCACCACGAGCACCCTGGTAGTGTTTCAAGAAGCCAGCGTACCTGGCGACGTTGTACTCAGTAAAAGAAAGCGAAGTAGTCAAGCGAGGAATAGCAGCATGAAAGCATTTGTGACACAAGTACTTTCCGG
>CAYFVX010000487.1:0-4321 GCA_964346425.1 uncultured Chloroflexaceae bacterium
AGAACATAGGACATCATCGTATCGTGCAAAACACTTTCCAGGACCCTAAAGAATACAAACCAATTTCTCTCATTATATGCGATACTGTATCTGGTTGATCAGGTGCGATAGTTGCGCTCATATATCAGTCGTAGCCCTTCCAGGGTAAGATAGGGTTTCACCTCGGTAATAGCGGGCGTTTCAGCCGCAATAACCTCGGCCAATCCCCCGGTTGCAATGACTGGACACTGATACTCCAATTCATGGTGCATCCGTGTGACCAACCCTTCCACCAGACCCGTATACCCAAGAATAAGCCCGGACTGAATATGCTCAATCGTATTGGTTGCTATCACCCGCGTGGGGCGAACAAGCTCAACCTGATAGAGACGGGCAGCCGAACGAAAGAGAGCTTCGGCACTAATACTGATACCCGGTGCAATAGCCCCCCCAATATAGCACCCTTCGGCGGTAATAACATCAAACACCGTCGCCGTACCAAAAGCTACAACAATCACTGGCCCACCATATTCATCGTAGGCGGCCAGACAATTGGCAATACGGTCTGAGCCAATCTCTTGTGGGGCCTCAACACAATAGTGCAGCCCGGTAGCAACATCAGGACTGACGATAATCGGTTCAACCTTGAGGTAGTTGCGTGCCAGTTCAGCAAACTGGCTGTTCAAGGGGGGGACCACACACGAAAGGACACAGCCTTTGATGTCCGCAGGCGATAATCCAGCCATCGTAAAAAAATTATGCACCAGGACAGCATACTCGTCGGCTAATTTGCAGCGTTCGGTGACGATGCGCCAGTGATGGACCAGATCGTTCTGGTGATAGACACCCAGTTTAATATTGGTGTTGCCAATATCTATGGCGAGAAGCATAAACTCCTTCACATTACGATTCAAACCACTTGCGCAGCTCTCCACTGTTGCGAGCTGCTCCGAGGGCCACCATGAGCTTGATGCGGGCCTTGCAGCCATCAAGATTATGCACCATAAGCACATTCAGGCGTACCAGGTCGTGATACGCCCCCACATAGCCATGGTCATCACCCAGGCTTCCATCGTAGCAGCGTGTGGTAATCGCCACCACCGTGCGCCGCTTGATAGCCTCGCTGATGGTGGGCAACCACCAGGGAGGAACACGCCCACCGCCAAATGATTCGATAACGATACCGGCCACACCATCCTCAATGCTGTGGCGTAGCAGACGGTCATCGGCTCCCTGCGACAATCGGATCAAATCAACCATTTCTTCCAACCGCGCACAGGGAATATATTGTCGGCGAACAGGCCGATGATAGAACCAGACGCGGTCATTCTCCACGCGACCCAATGGCCCCCGGCCGGGAGACTGAAAAGCATGTTGCGCCTGACTATGCACCCGTTGCACTTCGCTGGCTGCATGGATTTCGTCATTAAAAACAACCATAACCCCGGCATCACGCATATCTGAACTGGCAGCCACGCGAATAGCACTCGACAGGTTGGAAACCCCATCATAGGATGACGTGTTGACCGAGCGTGTCGCGCCAGTGAGGACCACCGGTTTGGGACTATTGATGGTCAGGTCGAGTAAATAGGCGGTTTCCTCTATTGTATCGGTTCCATGCGTAATAACAATGCCATGGACATCCGGTGCCATAAGAGCTGCTTCGATGCGCTGCGCCAGTTTGAGCGAGTTGACAGGCGTGAAATGGCTGCCGGGAATATTGGAAAACTCTTCAAATGTAAGATCAATACCGTCACTCGGCAGCAATGCCAGCAAATCATTACCCTTGAGCGAGGGAACCGCTCCCCCAACCATAAGGCTCTGTTTCATGGCGATGGCCCCACCGGTCGTTATAATAAAAATTCGTTTCATGGGTAATCCATCCGTTTTCAACGGTGAGAAAGCATTGGAAACTTTCAGGTATTAAATATGATGACACAAGCATAAAACCCGCAGTTTCTCTATCACCATGAACGTAAGCAGGAGCCAAATTTCGATGCCTTACGACCATATGCCGTCATCCCTGCGTATTGTACCATGCAATTGTCGCAACTGGTGTTGTTCTGGTTTTTTTGCGGCTACGCTGCAAAAAACCAGAACAACACCCGCTTTTTTCGGGGGTGCAATCCCTCATACCAGTGACGAGTGATGAGTGATGAGTGATGAGCGACTGCAATGGGTGTCACCTGCGGTAGGCTTTGCTTTCGCAGGGCGAAAAACGCACGCAAGGGCGTGCCAACCCATTCTGGTGGGGTGTTTGCGTTTTTCGACTTCGTCGAAAAACGCAAACACCCCACGCTAAAGGGGAGTGTGAGGGAACCAGGTTCCCTCACACTCCCACAGGTGATACCCATTGAGGGGTTCACCCCACTGCAAACTCTGGTGTGATGAGCGAGACCGCGCCGTTCATTTGGTTGCAACCCCTTAATGGGGTTCACCCCACTGCAAACTCCGTTTGCAAACAAGCATGAAACGCACGCAGGTGCGTGCGTCTTGTGGCTTTGCACAAGCAATGCACATCGCAGGTGAAAGCTGTTTTGTGTGCTGCTTGCCCATGACAAAAACGCATGCATTCGCTTGCCACAGCTTTGCAGTGGGGTTTGTGGTGTTTGCGGCTTTGCCGCAAACACCACAAACCCCACTATCACGTATCATCTTTCTCCCACAACAGAATCCAGAGTGGTTGCGCTGTCTCATCGGTTACGCGGAACCGCTCATCTATGCGCAAACCTGCCACCCAGACAATATGTTCAGGCGTTGCCAGCAGCGGCCAGGCAGTCCGCAACACCCGCGGCACTTTCTGGTCAACAAAAAAATCCTTCAGCGAGCGGCTCCCAGGGCCTCCCGCCGGGCGAAAACGATCACCGGGTTGCCGCCAGCGCACCAGAAGCGGACCATCGAGCTTCTCTGCATCCAGTACCGTCCACCACAACCAGCCATCATGCGCTTCGGGCAATGCAGATGGGGGCATCAGCCGGCTTTCGATAAACCAGCATTCCGAAATAGTCAACAAACCAGGTACGACAAGCGGCAGTTCATTGGTCGCCAGTTGGGGTAGGTGTTGCTCTGCATGGCTCAACAATGCTTCCTGCTGCGCGGCCGCACTATCAAACACAATGAACCGTTCATACTCAACCTGCAATATCAGGCTCTTTGCCAGCGTTTGCTGCGAGCCAGTTGTCTGGTAGGTTGCTGCCCGTGCAACTTCAACCAGCTCATAGCCCAGGTCATCCTGTCCCGAAATCATCTGTACCGCCCGCCGTAGCGCATAGCGTTGCAAAGTGGCTGGCAACTCGCGCCAGCGGCGCAGCTTGAAATGGAGGGCAGACGCATGCTCTTCCACCAGTTCGTCGTTCCAGACCGCATCAAGTTGTTGCTGAATGTAGGCATAATCATCCGCACATATGCGGGCCGTGCGGCCCAGCGCAGCCACCACATTTGAATTGTACTGCGCCATATGGGGGAGCAATTCGGCGCGGATGCGGTTGCGCGTATAGACAGGTTGCGCATTCGTGGGGTCATGCTGTGGCGTAAGTTCTTCTATGCCGCAATACTCCTCTATCTCGGCACGGCTGGTATCGAGTAGCGGGCGAATGAGCAACGGTGGCGAATCTGTCTGGAAGGTAGCCGCATGGTCGGGAAACGCACTCACCATCTGCATACCTCGCAGGCCAGACAGCCCGGCTCCATACAGCAGATGCAGCAACACCGTTTCCGCCTGGTCATCCGCGTGGTGCCCAAGCACGATGCCGTTCGCACCGCTGGTCTGCGCCGCCCGTGCGAGAAACTCATAGCGCACCAGGCGGGCAGCCGTCTGCTTATTCTGGCCGGTGGCATCCACATACGCAGGCACATCATACTGTTCAACGGTGGCAGGTATATGCCACGCATTGGCGGTCTGCGCCACGAACTCTGCTTCCTGCGCAGACTGTTCGCCACGGAAGGAGTGGTCCAGATGGGCCACATGCAGCCACGGTCCCCCCTCCTCACACAACCGCCAGAGGATATGCAAGAGGCACAGCGAATCCGGCCCCCCGGAGACCGCCACCAGCAGCAGCTTATCGGCATGAAACAGATGATGGGTGTGTAGATGCTCGCGCACCCGTTGTCGCAATCGGTCAGTTAAAACCATAGAAACTTCTCAACACAGGGAACCTCAATAGGTTTCACCACAAGGGAGCGCGAGGGAACGGAGTTCCCTCGCAACCCGATGATGGTGGGGTTTGTTGTTTTTTCGACGAAGTCGAAAAAACAACAAACCCCATTGGAAAGCTGTGGCACACGGCTGCGTGCGGTTTTGGCTGTGTGCAAGCAGCACACAAAACAGGTGAAACCTGTTGAG
>CAYFVX010000488.1:0-4320 GCA_964346425.1 uncultured Chloroflexaceae bacterium
TGCAATACAATACAAAGCCGTTTAATTCCAGGACCATAACCAATTTGTTTCATCGGGCAGGTCATGGTCGCGTGGGCGTGGAAGCAGGGACATTTCTGCGCGAAGCATGGTAATGATTTCGCGGATGCGGGTGTTGACGTCAGTTTCCAGCCAGCGTTGTTTTCGTTCATTGGTAACCTGCATACGATGTGCCAGATGATAGCCCATAGAGACGGCATCATCAGGGAGTTGTTCGCCCTGATTGCGTGAGCCAGTGGCGGTAGCAACTGCCTGCCAGTAGCGGTAATAGGCGACTTGCAATTCTTCAGCCAGTGCTGTTATGGTCAGTTTGTCTTCTTCGGGCAGCAGGTTGACGGAGGCGATGATGTAGGGTTGCTGCTGGACAATATGCTGGATGCAAAAGCGTTGTTCACCAATAGTTGCTATCAAAAACCGTCCATCTTCCAGACGGACGCTGGCGTTGATGCGGGCGAGGGTGCCATGTTTATGGGGGTCGGGTGTTTCGCCGACTTCCAACCCGCGGCGGAGGAAGACGACGCCGAACGGTAGCCCATCATCCAGGCAACGACCTATCATGAGGCGATAGCGTTCTTCAAAGATATGGAGCGTCAGTGGTGCGCCCGGAAAGAGTACAGTATTGAGCGGGAAAAGCGGGAGTTGTTCTTCCACCATAGTTTACCCATTCGATAGCTTCCCTGCCATGAGAAACGTGTTCTGTGTTGTACCAGCGGGTCACTATCGCTTGTCTTGCTTGTTTTCTGGCTCATAAAACAATCGCCTGACAATTGCCTGACAACTTTTGCCTGACAATTGCCTAACAATCGTCTTGCCAGGTACACGTCCACATCGTCGCAGAACCAGGGCCAAGATGAAGATCAATGATAAACTCTATCTCGCTGCTTGAGAAGAGTTGTAATGCTGTGCTTTCATCAAAGGAAGCGGGCAACCCTTCTTTCATAAGGGAAAGCTGCCCGATATACAGTTCCAGCAATTCTGGACGGATTTCAACCCCACTGGCACCGACGGCGGCCAGCACTGTGCCCCAGTCTGGATTGCCTTTCATGCAGACATCACGCACATTGCGTGAGCGGGCGACGGTCTGCGCAATCTGGCGGGCAGTGGGTTCGTCGAAGGCGCCACGGACGGTTACCTGGATGATCTTGCCCCCTGTACCGGCATCACGAAGAATCTTTTGTGTCAGGTCCATGGTCAAAGCATCCAGTGCTTCCTGCCATGCGCCATATTCCCAGGAACTGGCTTCTTCGATAGGTGGGCCTTCCGCCGAGCCATTTGCCAGTAAGAGCACCGTATCGTTGGGCGATAAATCTCCATCCAGCGTCAGGCGGCTAAACGAACGGTTGATACTTTGCTGCAGCGAACGGCTCAATAAGCGTACATCTATCGCCAGGTCGGTTGTCATAAGACAAAGGGTTGTTGCCAACTTGGGATGGATCATGCGCGAGCCTTTTGCCATACCTGCCAGGGTAATACGACGACCTTCGCGCAAGTGGACATGATAGACCCGCTCTTTTGGTTGCGTATCGGTGGTCAACATTCCCAGGGCTGCCCGCCGTCCGCCACCACTATCCAACTCTGAGACGGCTCGTTTGATACCATCACGCATCAAGTTCATCGGAATGGGCACACCTATCAGACCGCTGGACATAAGCAAGACACTGTCACGCGGAATTTCCAACTCATCCGCAAGAATCTTGGCACTCTCCACCGCGTCCGCCAGTCCCGGCTGGCCGGTGCCGGCGTTTGCCTGTCCCGCGTTAATCATCACGGCGCGAATGCCCTCACGATTGCGTGCCAGGATCGCCTGATCGAAAAACACCGGTGCGGCCTTGGTCGTGCTGGTTGTAAACATAGCGGCGGCTGCGCATGGAGTCAGCGAGTAGACAAGTGACAAATCGCGAGATTTGCTACCCTCTTTGAAGCCGGCAGATATTCCGGTAGACCGATAGCCTGCTGGACTGGAGATATGACCATCCTCAAATATTGTGTAACTCATAAGTCTGGGGTGTATTATTTTGTGAGTATGCCACTCGAAAACGAACAAAACGTAGTCTCTTTGCAAGACGTTGTTTTGTATTGTCTGCTAGTATAGCACAAAATAATCGTATTGTGGTAAGAACCATACGTCTCTTTCTGGCGATAGTGAAATTTGCTTCAGGTTTCACCATTCGTAACCAAACCCTTGTTGAACCGTTGCTGGCAACAATAAGAACTTATGTTATCTGATAGATGCTGGTGCAGTTGCCATGCGTGTATATTGTGATTGTTGTTCCCTCTTATAGTACCACAAGTTTCTTGTGTGTCTATGTGAGAGGCAGGCGAACTTGTTCATCAATCAGTTCCACCAGGCCATCACGGGCCAATCCTTCGATGAGAGCACGCACCCATTCGTTGGACGGTTCTGTTTCCGGATGAATGTACTGACCGATCTGGTCGAGGGAAAGCGATGTACCGGCGGGTAGCGAACGGAGCACATCTATCAGGCGGCCACGGTAGTAGCGGTTGGAGCCGATGAAGGGTGCTCTACGTTCGGCAATGCTGGCTGCTGGTTTTTTGCGTGGTGTTTGCCTATACTCGGTTTCGCTTGTTTGCCAGCTTGTGCGAGCAGTGCAGTATGCCTGCAAGGGACAATCTGTGCATGCGGGTGTTGTGGCCGTGCAAACCAGTGCGCCCAGCTCCATCAATGCCTGGTTCCATTGCCAGCCTGCGCCTATTGGAACCAGTGCGGCTGCCAGCTCGAGCATAGCGCGTTCTTTCAGTGGAGGATTCGGGGGTTCTGCTCCTATCAGGCAACGGTGCAGAACGCGCCGCATATTCGTATCCAGAAAGGCGACATCCTGCTCAAAAGCAAAGCAGGCAATGGCTCCAGCGGTGTAAGGGCCAATGCCGGGCAATTGTTGCAGACTGTCCATATCCTGTGGAAAAGTACCGTGGTGCTCTTCGAGCACCTGGCGGGCAGTGCGTTGCAGGTTGACGGCGCGGCGGTTGTAGCCCAGGCCAGCCCATTGCCGGATGACGTCGGCGGTGGGAGCCGTAGCCAGGGTTTCCAGGTCGGGAAATATTTGCAGGAAGGCTGCATATTTGGGCAGGACACGGTCAACCTGAGTTTGTTGCAACATGATTTCGGCTATGAGAATGCGATAGGGGTCGCGGGTGTGTCGCCAGGGGAGGTCGCGGGCGGTTGTGGTGAACCATGCGAGCAGGCGTTGCTGTATCTGCTGGCGTATTTCGGGTGCAGGGATGGAATGTTCTATCTTCGATAGAGTTCTTCCAATGGACAAATCTCTACCCATGTGAGTGTCTCCGTTCTCCGTTCTGCCGTTTCCGGTCTGCCGTCGCTGGTCTGCCGTCGCTGGTCTGCCATCCTGTTTCTATTGTTTCGCGCTCGGTAACAATCCAGTCCAGTGGGATGTCGTGGGGCGCATGCGGGACGGTGTCTATTTCTTGCAGTGCGAATGCCAGGCCGATTGTGGGCAGGGAAAGGGGGGCCAGCAAGCGGTCGTAGAAGCCTTTGCCATAGCCCAGGCGATAGCCAGCGCGGTCGAAGGCAAGCAGGGGGACGAGGCAGACGTCCCATGTGCCGGCTTCCACGTGGCACAGGGTGCGTGGCTGGGGGATGCCCAGGCTGTCGGGGATGAGGTCTTCGGTTGCCAGCGAAGTGAGGGAGGTGTGAATGAGCCGGTTGCCGGTGACGACGGGTACTATGACCTGTTTGCCGCGAGCCAGGGCGTCGTGGAGCAGTGGGCGTGTGTCTACTTCTGTGTGGACTGGCAGGTAGCAGTGGATGGCGCAGGCTTGTTGGTAGATGGGATGGGCTATCACCCGGTTGCAGATGGCTGCACTACGGGTGGCGTGGTCGTCTATGGTGGCGCGGCGTTGCCGCAATGCGCGACGGAGTTGTTTTTTGGTTTGTTGGATGGTGGACATGTGCTCCTCATTCGGATAATGATGTTTACTGCTCTCGTGTTGTGGTGCGGAAGCTTGGATTCTGCACCACAACGCGATATTCGTGCTTGTTTCCCTGGCAAGAGAAGGGAGTTGGGAGGGTTATGCGGGAACCTGGTTCTTGCGCAGACCCCACCAGAATGGGGAGTGTGCGGGAATCAGGTTCCCGCATAACCCCCATTCTGGTGACACCCATTGAGGGGGCACCCCTCCGATCCCCATGCGCATGAAGCTAACGCATATTTCCCACTGGGGCGCAGCCCCAGGCCCCCTTTTGTTGTCTTTTTTTGCGGCGTAGCCGCAAAAGGTAGCACCACGAAACATCGTGGACGGGATTTTACCGTGGGGTGTGTGCGT
>CAYFVX010000489.1:0-4303 GCA_964346425.1 uncultured Chloroflexaceae bacterium
TGACTCTGATGGTAAAGGGGGGATTGGTTATCAGGTAGGGGTTTGGCGGTGCCAATCCCCTGCCTGGGGCAGGCGAGCCGCCTGCGCTCCCAGGAGTTGGACGGACTTTACCATCAGAGTCACAAGGGGGGAAGGGGTGCCGGAAGCCCCTCTCCCTGGATGGGAGAGGGGTTGGGGAGAGGGTGAAAGCGCGGTGGAATGCCCGTTACGTTCGCGCCTATGAGGGGACGCTCACATGTGGAGACTTTTTCGAGGATAAGAACCCCGTTGGGAATCGTCGCAGCGGTTTGTAACCGCGGGATCTGCCCACTTGTGACGTTTTTTCCGCGTCTGCAAACCACACTCCTTGTCGGAGAGGGACATTCCATAAATCGTGGCGACAGCGGCTACAAGCCGCTGCGACAGTATCTCGCGACCGCTTTGCAAAGCGGTTTACAAAAAAGTCTCCACATGTGAGGGACGGGGGAAGGGGGGCGAGCGTGGTAAGAGCTTCAAATTTGGCACGAACAAACGCAACGCTGTACTAAGATATGATACCTTTACAAGATGCAATTTTCGCTTGATGCGTATGCCGCGCTGGACTCGCCCATCCACCGCTGGGATACCCGCTACAAAATGGTTGGCCTGCTGAGCCTGATGTTCGCGTTTGCGTTCGTCAGCGAGTTTGCGCTGCTGCCGCTTATGCTTGCGGTGACGTGTGGCTACTACCTGCTGGCACGGTTGCCCTTTTCCTACTGGTCTACACGTTTGCGCTATCCTGGCCTGTTTCTGCTGGTTGTGCTGGTCATCTTGCCGATCATCTCCGGCGAGACTATTCTCTGGCAGCTTGGTCCACTGGCTCTGCGGCAGGAAGGGCTACTGGCTGCCCTGCTGATTGCCAGCCGCTTTGTGGCGATCCTGACCGTCGGTATCGTGCTGTTTGGCACGGCTCCTTTTCTGACCACCGTCAATGCCATGTATGCGCTTGGATTGCCTGCCCTGCTAAACGACATGCTGCTCTTTTTCTATCGCTATCTGCACGACTTCGCGGATATGTTGACGACGATGCAGACCGCGAGTAGATTGCGGGGGTTTCAAGCCAGCCGTCTCTCCTGGCACACACTCTCCACGCTGGCAGCCCTTACGGGGACATTGCTGGTGCGCAGCTATGAGCAATCCGAGCGGGTATATCAGGCGATGCGGCTGCGCGGGTATGGATACGCCCCACGCCCCCGCGTCCGCCAGCTCTTCCGCGCAAAGACAACCGATAGACTTGCGCTCGGCGCAACGGTGTTGCTGGCTGGTGTGTTCATTGGCTTGAATATCGTGCTGGGGGGAGTGCTATGACCGAACCAGCAACCGAAGCCGCATTGTCCGTGCGCGACCTGTGCTTTTCCTATGCCGACAGGTCAGATGTGTTGCACACTATCAACCTGTCTATACAGACCGGCGAACGGGTGGGGATAATGGGTCTCAACGGAAGTGGTAAAACGACGCTCTTCCTGCTGCTGTGCGGTATTCTCACGCCGACGAGTGGCGATATTTTCCTGTTTGGGCAACGTATGCGACCGGGTACGTTCCGCCCGGAAATCGGGCTGGTTTTTCAGCATCCAGATGACCAGCTTTTTTGCCCAACCGTAGCAGAAGATGTTGCGTTTGGCCCCCTCAACCTGGGATTATCACGTGAAGAGGTGGATGCAAGAGTAGCACTGGCTCTCGCAACCACCGGCGTTGCCCATTTGCGCAATCGAGTACCCCATCATCTCTCTGGTGGAGAAAAGCGCATGGTAGCTATTGCCGGCACGCTCGCTATGCAGCCGCAGCTTATGCTGTATGACGAGCCAGATGCCAACCTGGATATGCGAGCGCGTCATCGTTTGCTGAATTTTTTGCGCCAGTCGCGGGAGACGTTCGTGCTGGCGTCGCATGATGCGGCGTTGCTGGTGGAGGTCTGTCATCGCTTGCTCGTCATAGATGAGGGACGCATTATTTCCGACGGGGAGCCTGCGGAAGTATGCGCCTCTGCGGAAAACCATCTGGCCCAGATGCCAGATCGACACCATGACCACACCAACCAATCTGACATCTGAGCCGGATCACCCTAGAGGAACGCAAACCACCTTTAGTGTAACAGAGAATTCATCAAGAAACCTTTGGTAATTCTTCAAGATATCATCAAGATCTGTGGAGGGGTGTTGTTGGAGTGGTTGCGGCTTCGCCGCAACCACTCCAACAACAGGTATCACCTGCGGGAGTGTGAGGGAACCAGGTTCCCTCATACTCCCATACGCATGAAGCTAAGCGGTTTGCCGCTTTGCAAAGCGGGGGATTGGGGGTTGCAAACCCTCTATGGGTGTCACCTTGTGGGAGCGTGAGGGAACCAGGTTCCCTCACACTCCCATTCTGGTGGGGTGTGTTGGTTTTTCGACGAAGTCGAAAAACCAACACACCCCACGGTAAAATACCGTCCACGATATTTCGTGGTGCTACCGGATATGTGGTGGTGGTGTTTTTTTGCGGCCTGGCCGCAAAAAAACACCACCACCACATGCCAACATTACCCTTATCATAGCCCTGGCTTATCAGGTATGGTATACTGGTACTATCTTCTGCTGGCATGTGTCATACACTGACATGCCAACAGAAGCGAGCGATTGACAATGAACCGTAGCCGCAGCAACCTGCTTGCCCCTGCTTTGTGTACCCATCATTCTGGCTGTATCCAACAGGAAGAGTGGGAAGACTGCGCCAGATGCGTCATGATATTCTACACTCATTTTCAGAAGCAAGAACAAGAAGGAGAAAACAACGTAATGGCAGAGAACCAATCACAACAGGATCCACGACAGGAACAGGACCAGCAGCACGAACAGGACCAGCATACCTGGATGGAAGAAATTGAAATCGCGGGCAATCAACTGGTTGATACGGTCAAAAACTTGCTGCAAGAAGGCAATGTGCGACGTATCATCATTCGCGACCCGAACGACCGTGTGCTGTTGGAAATACCCCTCGGTGCTGGCGTGGCCGTGGGAAGTGTGATGACGGTCTTTGCGCCAATCCTGGTGGCTGTTGGTGCTATGGCAGCCCTGGTCTCCCTGGTTAAGGTGGAAGTCGTCCGTGTTGACAACCAGGAGGAAGACGGAAAC
Organism: uncultured Chloroflexaceae bacterium; assembly: GCA_964346425.1. GTDB lineage: Bacteria > Chloroflexota > Chloroflexia > Chloroflexales > Chloroflexaceae > JAAUSY01. The sequence goes on from CAYFVX010000489.1 coordinate 3,129, forward strand.
AAGAGTGGATAAAACAAACGGAGGTATCCCTCTATGAGTGACAAAACGAGAGATGAGCGACAGGTCTGGATGGAAGAAAGCGAGATACCAGCCAGTCAGGTTGCAAGTCGTGTCCAGGAGTTGATGCGGGAGCGCAATGTCCAGCGTATTCTCGTTCGCAATATGTATGATGAGGTTATGGTAGACATACCCCTGCCAGTCGGCGTGTTCTTTGGTGGCATGATGATGGTCTTTGCACCGGGGCTTGTCGGTCTTGGGGGTATCGGCGTGCTTTTGTCGCATGTCAAGATCCAGGTGATTCGCGAGGGTGAACCACAGGAACATACCATGCCCAAAGCTGCCCAGACGATAGATGAGCATGAGTATGAGTATGAAGAACTCGATGCTGCATCCTCACGGGTCATAGATGACGAAAAGGGTGGTCGAAGACGTATGGCTTCATCACCTGTGACGGAAGAAGAGACGCACCGTTCACGGGTACGCGTCGCTCGCCCCTTTGGGGAGGAAAATGTCAGGACTACCGTGCGGGTTTCATCACGCCAGGGCAGAGAAGAGCCAGAGGTCACACGCGTGCGTATGCCACGTGGTAGGCCCGAAGAACCTGTGACCGAGCCAGTGTCCGAGCCAGTAATGGATGAAGAGCCAGTTGGCACGACACGCGTGCGCATGCCACGCCGCGGCGAATATGCTGAGGCAGAAGAGCAAGAGACGGATGAAGCGAAGACGAATAATACAAGTGGAGGTTCAGGAGAGTCGTTTGCGCAGCAAAAGCAGAGCAGGCGTGAATCTCCGCGAAAGCCCCGTGTTCAGCCACCTGCTGGCTATAGGCAGGAGGATGTTCCTCCTGCCGACAACAATTCTTCGGTAGCACGAGAACAACAGAGGAAAACTCCACCCACGGAAGAAGAATAGCTTATACCTGGCAGGTTGTGGTGATTGCGGCTACGCCGCAATCACCACAACTTGCGCGACGGGATTCCCCCCGATGCAAGCTCCGCTTGCAAACGGGCAGGAATTGCACCCAGGTGCGTGCCAACCCATTCTGATAGGGTTTGTGCGTTTTTCGACTTCGTCGAAAAACGCACAAACCCCACGCCAAACGGGATCGTTGGGAACCTCGTTCCCTTATCCCATGCGCATGAAGCTAAGCAGTGTACCGCTTTGCAAAGCGGGGG
>CAYFVX010000490.1:0-4303 GCA_964346425.1 uncultured Chloroflexaceae bacterium
GCAGGCGAGCCGCCTGCGCTCCCAGGAGTTGGACGGACTTTACCAACAGAGTCTTCGTGGTCGCTGCCCGATTATCCGAATTGGGTATGGTCCGTGCATTCAAAACGGTGGCATCGTCACCAGGATTGCCAGTATCAACGTGATAGTCATGAATATGACGAGATAGAGCGGCCAGATGGGGGGCAAGGGGCGCACGGCGGCCTGTTTCAGCAGGGCACGCAAATCTACCCCCAGAAACCCACTATACACTTTGAGCACAGTTGAAAGCTGTTCGCGTGGGATAGTATCAAACTGCTCACGTTCAACGGCCTGGAGATATTCTTTGCGGATACCACATCCCACCTCCGCCTCATACAACGTCACACCACGTTGGCGGCGAGCTTCGGCAAATTTCTTGCCGACCGCGGTAAGCGATACGCGTTTCATTTCCGCATGCCGACTGGTCCGGGCTGTGGTGTGTTGCGGAAGCGTAAGCGGGGGAAGTGACGCAACTCCCACGCCAGCAGGCGGGAGCGATGCGGAGCGCACGCTGGACTGGCCGGCGACATGCTGGTTGGCCGGCACCGTTGCATAGCGGCTGCGGCGCAAGACTGCTTCAATGCGAGCCAGCAACTGCGGCAGGCTAAATGGTTTGGCAATATAATCATCTGCGCCAGCCCCAAAACCGCTCACCACATCCTGTTCACCACTCCTGGCCGTCAGCATTATCACCGGTACACTGCAACAGGAGCGTATTTGATTGCAGACATCCCAGCCATTCATACCCGGCATCACTACATCCAGCAATACCAGGTCTGGCTGATCGTGCAGCAAACGTTCCAGCGCATCCTGTCCACTCTGCGCCGTAGAGACCTGGTACCCGGCGTCTCCAAGTTGATAACTGAGCAATTGGCGTATCAAAGGATCATCATCTACCACCATAATCCTGCTCATTGGATACACTCCCATCTGGCTGGTAACCATCAGCGTTTCGCTTTCTAGCTATACTATTGCAGAGCGCAGAGCGCAGAGCGCAGAGCGTGCAAATGCGGTAAAGCGATATCGTAGCAGCGGCTTGTAGCCGCTGTAGCCCCACTCCATGTGATGTTCCGCTCCGACAAGGATTGTGGCTTGCAGACGCAAAAGAAACGTCACATGGGGGAAGATCCAGCGGTTAAAAACCGCTGCTACGATTCCCAACGGAGTTCTTGCAAGCAAAAAATCTCTCCACATATGAGGTTCCCCCGTTCCAACGCTTCAACGCTTCAACGCTTCAACGCTTCAACGCTTCAACGCTTCAACGCTTCAACGTTTCAACGTTTCAACGCTTCTACGCTCCTACGCTTCTACGCTTCTACGCTGCTCCCACGCTCCCACGTTCCAACGCTTCACTCGCCCAGGCACGTGTTTCTTCCGCCAATGCGGGGTGTTCGGCTATCTCTCCCAGAGCAAGCCGAGCTGCTGTGACGCACGCAGCCGAAGTGGACTGTGCCTGCTGTTCCAGCGCACGGATACCATGCCGGCGCAGATAGGGCGTTGTTGCTCCATCCTGGATACACTGGACAACGTCCTTGATGGCCTCCACTCCGCCTGCCTGACCAAGCAGCGACGCGATATTCACCCGCAATTGCAATGGGGTGCTGCCATCCAGTAGCAGTTCATGGAGCACATGATGGCTCTGATTGCGTTGTATCACATCCTGCAAGGCTCGCAAGCGTAGGGCCAGCGGTGCGGCACGGTTTGCCACCAGTATCAATGGCTGGGCGTAATCGCTCCACGAGACGAGCAATTCATCCAGCGCATGCAGTTGCAAGGGGAGCAAGTCGCAATCGAGAAAACTGCGTAAGAATGGCAGATAGGATTCGCCACACAGACGCAGCAACGTAATCACCGCCTCCAACCGAATGCTCATCTCGGTGTGTGTATTTTGTGCTATGCGTACCAGGGTGGGAGCGATGCGGTTATCGCCCATGCTGGCAAGCGCGGTCAGCGCACGCAGAGCCACGCTACTCGTTTCACTCTGGGCATAGCGCAGCATGAGCGCAAGGGCCTGGCGGTCGTGCGCTCTGGCAAGAGCTGCAATAATCCCCTCTATCAATTCAGCTGGTGTGCTCTCGGTGCGCAGAAGCTCGCGCAACCAGTGGCGCGTATCGGGCGACAGGGTGGAAGGGAGCGCACGGGCAGCCGCCCGGCGGAGCGTTGGTGCGGCATTTGTCTCGGCAATCAATGTCAGACAGGTTTCGGTCACCAGCGGCGTATCCAGCGATTCGAGTGAGGCAAGGGCTTGCAAACGCAGGGGCATCGTGTTCGTCGGCTGCTTCGCCAGCCGCAGCAAGGCATGGATGGCTTGCTCCGTGCCATAGTGCCCCAATGTCTGCGCAATCATGCCGCGGGTCACCGCATCAATCTGTTCATCGTGGAGATAGTGCAGCATCAAGGGCAGCAACGCCGAGCTATTACCAAACTGCTCCACCAGCAGCCAGCGCACTGTTGCATCACTCGCTGGATTGGCAAAGATTTCTTCCATCTCCTGCAAACCCTGCGTCTGACTGATCGCCTTGAGCGAGGAGAGCAAACGGCGCAGTTCATCGTGCGAACGGGGTTGCTGGAGCGCAGTCATCAGCGACTCATGCACCAGTTCATACGTCTCTTCATCCGCACTGGTGGCTATGCGTGTCAGAGCACTAGCGGCCGCCATGCGCAACTGCAACGCGGTCTGCACCACCAGCTCATCCAGGCTACCGGGCTGTTCTGCTTCCATATCGCCTTCCGTCAATGCGGTCAGCAAAGCAACGCGTGTATCGGGAGGGAGATCGTGTCTGTGCCACTCGTGGAGCGGCACACTGGCGAGGTGAGGAGCCGCTTCCAGCCAGGCTGCCAGCAGGTCTTCCGCTGTGGCATGCAGCAGGACATGCCGCAGCACCGGCACGCAGTCGGGAAGTGCGAGAATGCCAAGCGCGTGCAGGGTGCAAGCTTTGAGTAAACTATCTCCACATGGCTCTTTGTGAACGTGCAGCAGCACGTGCAGCACACGTTCGCGTTGCTGGCTGGTGGTATTTGGGCATCGCGTGATGGTCGCCAGTGCAAACAGGGCTGCCTGGCGAACCTGCGATGGCTCCGCGGATGAGCGGGCAACCTGCCGGAGCGTTTCCAGTGCATACTCTGTTGCCAGATTGCCGAGCAATCGTGCAGTTTTTGCACGAACAACCACGTGGATGGCCGGCGCAGCAAGTATCTGGCATACGATTTTGCTGCTCTGCTGCGAACGTTTTGCCAGATACTCCACTGCCTGCAAGCGGCCAGTCAGCGGCAGGGCAGTGTTGATACTACATCGTGCCAGCAACATGGTCGCATGGGAGTGAGCATACCCTTCTACCTGTGCCAGTGCATCGCGGCGGACTTCCCAGGCTATTTGCGCATCCAGGATGATGTTTTGCAACAGGGGTAATGCCTGCGACGCCGGATGATTGCGCAACGCCGTCAACGCGGCATAGCGAATGAGGGATTCTTGCTCAGCCGCCATCTGCTGTAAAATGGAGAGCGTCGTTTCATCTGGATTCAGCGAAAGCACAGCCAGCGCGGTTGCTCGCAGCACCGGCGGTATCGCCTGGTCCTGCACCAGCGTCCTCGCAATCTGAAAGCGGCGTTCTTGCGAAACGTGCGGCCCTTGCAACGCTATAATCCACGGGGCGGCCGCGGGTTTTGCCAGTGCCTGCCGACTGGCTGAATCGCCCAGAGCCAGCACATGGCAACGGATAGCCTGCGCCAGCGCATCCGGTGGTGGGGGGGCATGCAGCAGCGCATGGGTATGTTCATAGGTATGCAGGGCATCGGCTGCCTGCCAGCGGAGATATGGTGGCAATCCCGCATCATCCACCACGGCAAGAAGCGCAGGTGCATCCAGGAGCGGAACCAGTTGTTCCAGCAACGCAAGCCAACGTCCTTCGCTGGTGCTGCTGACCGTGCGGAGCAATGCTGGTATCCCCCGGTTGATGTCTTGCAGCAATTGTTGGAAGCGCGGGACGGTTTGCTGTGCGACGAGGGCTTCCAGGACGGGGAGTATCCAGTCCGCTGTAAAAGCATCTGCGGGTCGCTCAAGCAAGCATCGTCCGAGCATCTCCAGATGCGGTGCCGAGGCCGCTTCCTCGGCCTGGTTCCACAGCAAGGTATAGAGCGGCGAGGGGTCTGCCTGGGCATGCACCAGCAGCAGCACAACTTCGTGTTGCTCGACGAATGGCAGCGAGAGCAATGAAGTGAACTCGCCGCTGGTTGCCAACTGTTGCGCCTGTTCATAACAGGAGACCATACGGGAAGAGAGGCGAGT
>CAYFVX010000491.1:0-4292 GCA_964346425.1 uncultured Chloroflexaceae bacterium
GGGGTTTGGCACCGCCAAACCCCTGCCTGGGGCAGGCGAGCCGCCTGCGCTCCCAAAAGTTGGACGGACTTTACCATCAGAGTCCAAGAAGGGGTTGGCACACTCCTGCGTGCGTTTCCTGCCCGTTTGCAAGCCCCTTCGCGCCCTTGGCTGCCCACTACTCAATACTTATGATGAGAGGAGATTGTTATGACACAGACGCTGCCAATCCGACGTATCATTCTCTATAAACATGGCGTCGGCTACTTTGAGCGGCGAGGTCAGGTGCAGGGCGAAATGCTCAACTTGAGCTTTCCGCGGCTGGCGATGGATGATGTGCTCAAAAGTTTGACGGCTCTCGACCTGGGCAGTGGGCAGGTATTGAGCCTGGACTTTGAAACGCCTGAAGACCGTGCAGAACTCCTGGCAAAGGGCAGCATCCATCTTTCGGATACACATACCCTGCTCGACTTGCTGCGCGACCTGCGCGGACGTCAGGTGCGTTGCTTTCTGAGCTACGATCCCTTTGTAAACGAAGAAGAACCGGTGTTGGAAGGGATGGTGGTGGGCGTAGACTATGGCGGTGATGACCCGCTGCCGCGTGCTATGCTCTCCATCTATCAACATGACCATCGTACCGTTGAACCGGTTGCGCTGACAGAAATAACACGGCTCGAACTCCTGGATGAAACATCGGCTGCCGACCTGAGCTATTTTCTGCGAGCAACCCGGAGTGAAGAAGACCGTCGCAGTGCAACATTGCATCTCTCGCCGGGCGAGCATGATTTGCTGGTGGGCTATATCGCGCCTGCCCCCGCCTGGCGGGTGAGCTATCGCTTGCTGGTTGAACAGGAAGAAGAAACATGCATGGTGTTGTTTCAGGGATGGGGCTTGTTTGACAACCAGCTTGAAGAAGACCTGGAGAAGGTGAAATTGACGCTGGTAGCGGGTATGCCAGTTTCCTTCCGCTATCGGCTCTATGAACCCAGGACACCGGAGCGTCCGCTGGTGGAGGATGAAGAACGCACCGTCAGTGCCCCGATTTTCTTTGAAGGGGCGCAGCCTCCTGCACCGCCGGCTGAACAGCGTAGCCGTAAGCCTGCTCGTCGTAAAGCAATGGCTGAACGGTCGGCAGCCGGTGAAGAGTTCGCTATGTCACTTGGACTGGCGGATATGGAGGTGGAAGAAGCCACAATGGAACCAATGGCAGCGGACTATGCGCCGGCTCTTTCGATTGACGATATGCAGCAATCAGTCACCTCAGTCGCCAGCGGCGGAGAGCGCGGCGCACTCTTTGCCTATGAAGTCGAGCATCCCATCAGCGTAGCACGTGGTCAGTCGGCAATGGTGCCCATCCTCAGTCAGCGGGTTGCCTGTCATCGTGATCTGCTCTACAATGGGAGCAAGCTACCGATGCATCCAGTGGTGAGCCTGCGTATGACGAATGAAACCGACCTGACGCTTGAACGTGGGCCCGTCACTGTGCTTGAAGATGGAGACTATGCAGGCGAAGCAGTTGTTCCCTTTACCCGTGCGGGTGGCGAGGTTATTGTGCCCTATGCCGTTGAGCTTGGCATCAAAGTGCGCGAAGAACGGGGGCATGAGCAGCGCCTGGTCAGTCTATGGGTGCGTGGCGAATATCTGCAATATCAGGAATATGACCACGTTCACACCATCTACCATCTCAATAGCACCCTTTCCAGCGCGACCGAGGTTGTGATAGAACATACGCCGCTGCAAGAGTATGAATTGACAGATACCCGAGAACCTGACGAACGGAGCGATCCATTTCTGCGTTGGAATGTTGCCTGTGCAGCGAATGCCCAGACGACGTTCACCGTCTCTGAGCGTAAAATGATGCACCGCCATGAGCAAATACGCAGTTTGAGCACGAAACGGTTACAGAGCTATCTGCGAGACAAGTTTCTGGACGAGACAACCGTGGCCCAATTGCAAGCAGTTCTGCAGGTCTACGACCAGATTGCGCGGGCCCATAAACACGTGCAGCAGATAGAGAAGGAACGCAACGAAATCTATCGCAAGCAAAAGCAAATCCAGGGCAATCTGGGGCCGCTGGATAGTAAAGGGGAAGAAGGTGCCTTACGTAAGCGGTATGTGACGGAGCTTAATGGGTTGGAAGATCGCCTGCTCAAACTCGCAGAAGACGAGCACCATCAGCAAGCAAAAATTACTGCCTGGGAGCAGGAAATCCAGCAGAAATTGAAAGAATTGGAGCAGACAGAAAAATCATGAACCGACGTTTTGACCTTCGCACACTGGGCATCATGCTGGGTGCCACCGTGCTGGGGGTTGCCTGGGCATACTTCAATTACAGCAGCACAGGAGGGGAGCGCGGCGAAGACCAGCTTGTGCGGCTGGTCTGGACCATCTTCGCCACCCCGTTTTTTCTGTTCATTGGCTGGCTGGTTGCTCGTCGTAGCGAAATCTGGCTGGCGGTATTTGTCTGTTTCTGTGTCTACTTTTTTACACCATTTGTCGCGGCCCGTATCGAGTCACTGCTCATGACTACGCAGCAAGCGGCCCATACCGGTCATCATACCTATTTCTCAATGGTGATGGTCTTGCACGTCATGAGCGGTAGTGCCTTGAGCATCTGGCGGGGCATTTCGCTACCATCGCAGACTGAAACACCCCAGGAAAACACAAATGCACAAGAAGCTACGAAACCGACAGAGACGATGCAGCAAGGGTATGCCAGCGAAGAAGTATGATACGGTTGGGAGCACTGAGAAATCAGCAACATGAAACCTGTACGACGTTTACTTGAAGCACAGGAAGACCGTAACCTGTCGCCGCTGGCAGCCAGAAGCACCGCAGTCTCGCGTGAGCGTGCCGAGGAAGAATGCGAAATGCGCACGAGTTTTCAGCGTGACCGGGACCGCATCCTGCATTCCAAATCCTTTCGTCGCTTGAAGCACAAAACCCAGGTCTTCATCGCACCATTGGGCGACCATTATCGCACGCGGCTGACGCATACGCTGGAAGTAACGCAGATTGCCCGGACAGTTGCCCGTGCCCTATGGTTGAATGAAGACCTGGTTGAGGCTATCGGTATCGGGCACGACCTGGGGCACGCACCGTTTGGGCATGCGGGCGAGGTGGCTCTGGCTCGCGTCTCTCCGGAAGGGTTTCGACATAATGTACAGAGCTTGCGTGTGGTCGAAGTGCTGGAAAGAGAGGGCGCAGGGCTGAACTTGACCAATGTGGTGCGCGACGGTATTTTGCACCACTCCAAAGTGCGCGAAGACATCATGGTAGCACATTGGGGCAGTGCCAGCACACTTGAAGCGCAGATTATCAAGTTGTGTGACAGTGTTGCCTATATCAATCACGATATTGACGATGCCCTCAGAGGCGGCATCATCCATATCCACGATTTGCCGGCTGATTGTCTCAGCATTCTTGGCATGACGCATGGCGAACGTATCAACACCATGGTCAAAGACCTGATAGAACACAACTGGTGGGCGACCGGCGAAACCGACCCGCCAGACCCGCCGCTTTTTTCCATGAGTTCCGAGGTGCTGGAAGCGACCAATGAATTGCGCGAATATCTTTTCCAGAACGTGTATACCAATAGTCGCGCCAAAGAAGATGATGACAAAGTTGTGCAGATGATACATTTCCTGTATGATCATTTTGTGCAACATCCTGAAGCGTTGCCGCAAGAACTACGCCGCATCAATACCCAACGCCAGGAGACGGTTGAGCGAGCGGTAGTGGATTATATTGCCGGCATGACCGACCACTATACCATCAAGGTATTTACCCGGCTCTATGTACCACGGATGTGGGGGTCATAGCTCAGCGGGAGCACTACCTTTGCAGATTTTCGGACTTCAACCGCCAAGAACGCCAAGAACGCCAAGAGGTGCCATTTTGTCAATGTGCGTTCTTGTTGGTTCTCATCATCTTCAGCTTGACAGAACAAGAAAAAGTGCAAGGATAGTGGGGAGTTACCTGCGGGAGTGTGCGGGAACAAGATTCCCTCACACTCCCTACTGCAAAGCGGTCGCACGCAACTGCGTGCGTTGTTTGCCGTGTGCAAGCAGCACAAAAAAACAGGTAAAACCTGTTGCGGGTGGCATAAGGGGCTCACATGTGGAGACTTTTTTGTCAACCGCTTTGCAAAGCGGTTTCGGGATACCGTCGCAGCGGCCTGGAGACTCTGTTGGGAACGTCCGCCGGGCAGGGCCTCGCGCAAAGGCGCAAAGCCGCAGGGGATTGGTTATCAGGGAGGGGTTTGGCGGTGCCAAACCCCTGCCTGGGGCAGGCGAGCCGCCTGCGCTCCC
>CAYFVX010000492.1:0-4275 GCA_964346425.1 uncultured Chloroflexaceae bacterium
CGAAGCCCCGCTCCCTGGATGGGAGAGGGGTTTGGGGAGAGGGTGGAAGCGTGGCAGAATATCCGCTCCGTCCGCGCACATGGCCTCCTCATTTCGGCACGCATTGACGCAATGCTGTACTAAGTGCTGCGTACTGCGTGCTATGGAAAGAAGAACCTATGCGACAACACTTTTTTTTGCTTGTGCTCCTCCTGACACTTTCGGTTGGCTTGTTGCTGGGGAGCAACCAGTTGCAGCCACGTGCTGATATTTATGCTGCACCAGCAACAAGCAAGCGTGCGCATCTCTCGCAACTTGTTGCCAGTGTACGCACGCACGGCACCGTACAGGTCATTGTCGGGCTGGATGTTCCCTTTGCGCCGGAAGGTATGCTTGCCAGCCAGCCGCAGGTGCAGGCCCAACGCACTGCCATTGCCAGCCAGCAACAAGACTTGCTTGGTCGCCTGCAAGCCTACAATGTGCGGACCATCAGACGCTTCACCTACATTCCCTACATTGCGCTGACCGTAGACGAAGCTGCGCTGGATGCGCTCATCCAGGACCCGCTGGTTCTCTCCATTTCCAGAGACCGCCGTCTCACTCCCTTGCTTGATGAAAGCACCACTATCATTGGGGCAGACGATGCCTGGGCATCAGGCGCAACCGGTGCAGGCTGGAGTGTTGCCATCCTGGATACCGGCGTTGATTCCTCTCATCCGTTTCTCAAAGATAAAGTGGTTGCCGAAGCGTGCTTTTCCTCCAACGACGACCCGGAATTCCATGACGGTATCATCACCTCCGCCTGTCCTGATGGCACAACAGAACAAATTGGCGCAGGGAGTGCAGCTCCCTGTGGTGGTGGTGGCTGCAACCACGGTACCCACGTCGCCGGCATTGCGGCCGGCAAAGGTAACAGTATGTCAGGCGTTGCGCCGGATGCCAGTATTATAGCCATCCAGGTCTTCAGCATGATGCAGTCCCAGGAAATGTGCGGCGATGCATACTGGGCACCCTGTGCTACCGTCTACGACCACGACGTTATCAAAGCATTGGAACACGTGTATGCATTGCGCGAGCAGCACCAGATAGCCGCTATCAACCTGAGCCTGGGCGGGGGAGAATTCACCAGTGTAGAAGCCTGCGATCAGGAGCCGGACCTGCTGCCCGGCAAAGCTATCGTTGACACCCTGCGCAGTGTTGGCATAGCCACTATCGCGGCTGGCGGCAATGCTGGCGCAGACAACGCCCTGGCTGCACCAGCCTGTCTCTCAAACGTTATCAGCGTGGGATCAACCGGTACCAATGACAGTGTCTCATCCTTCTCCAACAAAGCTTCCTTCCTTGACCTACTGGCACCAGGAGAAGCGATCAATTCATCGGTTCCCGGCAATGCCTTTCAGGGCAGCAGTGGCACCTCGCAGGCAACCCCGCATGTCGCAGGCGCATGGGCCGTACTCCGCTCCGTTGCCCCAACACAAACGGTCCAGGTAGACCAGGTGCTCTCGCTGCTGCAAACCAGTGGCATCCCCATTGCTGAGCGTGGGGACAATGGGGAAACCTATGTCACGCCGCGCATTCAGCTTGACAGCGCGATAGAACAGCTTGATACCCGCTTTGCCAACGATGATTTGCCTACCGAATTTATCGCACAACAGACCGGCGACAACACACTCGAATTTCGCTGGCAAGACAACAGTGCGCAAGAGACAGGCTATCAGCTTGAACAACGTCGGTTTGGCACAACAAAAACAGACTGGACTCCTGTTCAGGTGGTCTGGCGCGATACCACCACGACCATCTACACCGCCACCAGTGGGCTGGATTGCACGACCATGCTCTATCGTGTAAGTGCGTTGGAACGCGAGGACATCTACGAGACAACGGCTGATGGTATTCTGGCAACCAGTGCCAGCACCGGCGCAATCTGCCAGCCGCAAAATGCGGCTATAAAGGGGCCAGCAAGTGGTTTTACTGACCAGGACTACACCTACGCTGCCTTCGTCAACCCGACGATGCCCGTCACCTATACATGGTCGCCCACACCGCTTCGTGGTCAGAGCACCAGCCAGGCGACCTATAGCTGGGGGGAATCCGGCGAACAAACCGTGCAAGTTACGTTGCACAACGCGGCCGGTGCAGTTTCTGCCAGCCAGCAAGTTGTCATCAGTACCCCGCCGGCACCTGCCAGCGTCTCCATAGCGCAAAAGCGATCCGAACTGGCCGGCACGGGCTATCAGTATGTCTTTGAAGCAACGGTTACTCCTGAAAGCCTGGCAGATGTCGTGACCTACAAATGGACGCCTGCTCCGACGCAAGGACAGGCAACCGCTTCCACAACCTACAACTGGCAGACGCTCGGCGAGTATCCCATCCATGTGAGCGTCACGAATGCCGCGGGTACGGCCAGCACCACGTACACCGCAACGGTCAACGGAAGCGTCTCGGCACCTGCGCTGGCTATCCCGGAACATGGAGCCATCGTGAGCAACACGCTTACCCTGCCGATCATGTTTTTTGCCAATGGAAATACCCTCGCCGATCTTTCCTTCGACGTAGACTACGACAGCGACCAGCTTGCGTTTGATACCAGCGATGGGAACAACGATAACGTACCCGATAGCGTCACGATTGATGGAACCTCTATCGCGGGGGTTTTCTTCGATAGCAGCTTTATCACCAGAGAACTCCATCTGGAAATCAGTACCCCTGAATCAGACGCACAGACAGCACTCGCCAACTTTCCAGATGTGGCAGAGGGTTTGCAGATAGCCACCATCTCTTTCACTATTCCCGCCAATAGTCCGCTTGCGGGCAAGCAGCGTGTCAGCACGGTGGGGTTGGTAGAAATCCGCGACTTTGAGCGGGGGGGAAGTGGTGTTCTGACCCAACAGGAGCGACAAATCTATTTGCCAATAATACAAACGGGGGGATCAGCGCAGCAGGCTTTCAATAGCTCCTGTTCGCAACCTTTGACCTTGCCAGGCATGAAGCTCAAAGACCATTCACTCTTCTCGTATCAAGGTTTCTATTACCTGACGACCATCCAGATAGACCGCGAATTGCAAAAAATCCTGCAAGACGACCGTGGGGAGTATTCCTTTGGCTATGCCAGAACGCGTGACTTTTGCAACTGGGAAACTATGGGGACATCCCTTGAGGCGGAAAGGAGCGAGCAGGAAGAGTATATCTGGGCACCGCACGTCTTCGCGGAACAGGGGACGTTTGCTCTGTTTTACACACAGGTCAATCCCACTATCGCCCAGAGTATTGCGCTGGCAACCAGCACCAATCCCGCCGACCCGGCGAGTTGGCAGAAGCACGGCATCGTTTTTCAGCCGCAGCACGAAGGCATGGTCTATCCCTGGCCGCACGCCTGGGCAGATGCGCGTGATCCGATGGTGCTCAAGTATCAGGATACGTACTACATGTACTACACCGGTCAGGATACAACAGGGGGGATTATTGGGCTTGCCAGTGCGTCCAATCTACCAGGCCCCTGGAGCGACCACGGTGCCATCTTCAAGACACCGGCCGGCGTTATGCCGGAGTCACCGTTTGTTTTTTGTCGCCAGGAAACATGCTACCTCTTCTACAATCTAGCAAACATCGGAGGTGGGGGAGACGGTCCACACTGGCGATGGGCACCCACTCCCACCGGTCCCTGGCAAGACCCGGCTGACCTGGCTCCTGGTTGGGCGCACGATTTGTACTTCGATGGCTCACAATATCTCGTCTCGTATGTTCTCAATGATGGGGAAGCGATAGGGGTGGCACCGCTTCAGTGGGATGATTCGACAACACCACCCACACCGCATATCCCATAATATCAGTGACGAGTGACGAGTGACGAGTCACAGATGAACACAGATTGTCCTGTTTTCCTCTGTGCATCTCTGCATGGTAACACCACAGAATGTCGTGGAGTATCCTCAACGCAGTTGCCCCAGGGGGTTGCGAGGGGACTTGTGTCCCCTCGCAACCCCATTCTGGTGGGGTGTGTGCGTTTTTCGACTTCGTCGAAAAACGCACACACCCCACGGTAAAATCCTGTCCACGATGTTTCGTGGTGCTACCCTCTGCATCTCTCACGTAAAAACAACCGGTTTTTATACGATACCGTATCCACTCCCTGACGGTCGCGGCTCGTCCGTGCATCGCACCACGCGGATTTTCATGCCACCGTGTGCGCTGAGACTGCATAAACATCTGCGCTGAAAAAGTGATCAGGCGAACAAGGTATAATAGTTCCAAAACCATAGAAATTTATGGAAATGTTTATGCGGCAAGCCGCAATGG
>CAYFVX010000493.1:0-4268 GCA_964346425.1 uncultured Chloroflexaceae bacterium
GGGGCAAATTCCGCGGTTAAAAACCGCGGCTACGATTCCCAACGGGGTTCTTGCCACCGAAAAAGTCTCCACATGTGAGGGTTTGCAACCCCCAATCCCCCGCTTTGCAAAGCGGTAAACCGCTTAACTTAATGCGCATGAGTTCCCTCACCCACCCCACCCCACTCCAAAGCTGTGGCACGCAGTTGTGTGCGTTTTTTGCCATATTGCAAGCAGCACACAAAAAGGAAACTTTACATACAATCAGCCGTCAGCACAGGCTGACGGCTGATTACCCATCAATTTCACAGTTCAGATACTACCGGTTGATACTAACGATATGGACGGATTGCACCATAGTAATGGCTGACCCAGTAACCTTCCCAGATGTTCGATACGCCAACCCCCAGGCCCGGTGTCATAGCATGCACCATGCTACCGCCACCAATGTAGATGGCAACGTGGGAGATGCCGGGGCCCGCAGTACCGGCAAAGAACATCAAGTCGCCAGGGGCCAGGTTACTCATACTACCAACGGCTGCACCATAGGCGGTGCTGTATTGTGCGGCCGCAACACGCGGCAGGTAGACACCATACTGACGGTAGACGTATTGAACCAACCCGCTACAGTCAAAGCCTGAACCAGGACTGGCTCCACCATAGACATAGGGATAACCCACAAACTGTGCGGCATAGCTGGCGACATCCCCACTGGCCGGAATGCTCACTGCTGCATTGACGGCAGGGCTACTCTCGTAGCTTGTTGTGTAGCTGCCACCGCCGCCACCGCCACTACTACTACTGCTACTACTGTTGCGGGCTACCTGAACAACAACCGGTGCTGGCTCGGCGGGAATATCATTGGTATAGGGAACCCGACGCCGTGCCATTGGCGAGATGTAGAGCAAATCGCTAAAAATCCAGGCAACCGTGCCATCGCGCAATTGCACTTTGAACCAGTCACCATGCCGTGCCAGCAAGTCAACGGTTGCATCCGCATTGACATTACCAAGCGTGTGATAGACCTTGCCTGGTCCTTCGCGCAGGTTGACCATATCGTCAACCACACTTCCAACGAGAGCCGGGTTGGGGTCGGGAATATATTCGGTTTCTGGAACTCGCTGCATGATGCTCTTTTCAACATCCAGAAAACTCGATTTCACCCAGCCATCAAAATCGTTGGTAGCCACATGAATCCAGTCTTGATATTTTTCGATCAGAGCCAGCGAGACACCCGCATCCAACGCTTCCATACTTACATAATGCGTACCGGGACCATCACGCAGGTTGAGATTACTCTCACGCACCGTACCAACTTTTGGCGGAGGGGGAGGCGGAATATCTTCAGCCGGTACTTCAAAAAGGGTATAAAGGGCTGCTTCAGGAAAATCAAGCAACTCACCCGCTACCCAGTAGAGATTGCCATTTTTGCTGCGACGTACCTGCAACCACTCGCCATAGCGACCAACAACTTCCAACTCAGTATCAGCCGACAGTGTTCCAACATTATCATAATCCAGACCAGGACCATTGCGAATGCGCACACGGTCAAAGACAACGGTTGCCGGCACGACAACAGGAGCCAGTGCTTCACGCCGTGCATCAAGCGATATTGGCATGGGCAATGCGTCTGTTTCTGGCAATGGCGGGTCGCCAATCCGTTGCCCGGTTGTTGCGTCCTGCCCCAGACTGAGAGGACCCACTTGGGCTGGTGTATCAGAAAATGCTCTCGGCTGTTCCGGTGCTACAGGTTCCGCAACTGGTAACGCTGGCAGATAGGTTAATGCCAGTGCCAAAGGCACAATGAGTGCGACAATGGCATGCAGAATATAGCGCCCAGGAAGCCGATGGATTGTACGAACCGGTGAGGAGAAAAACGAAGTTACAAAGTCCCCAACATCCCGAATGAATTGGTTGAACTGCCTCTGACGACGTCGTTGATACTTTGCACGTTCTTTAAACGTGTCAAGTTCTTGTTGGATTGAAGACAGCGCAGCACGAGATTGTGGCTCTATCATGGAGCAATACACCTCACAATTCAATAGACCTTTTCAACAATGTGAACGAAAGAATGCAACATATCCGCAGACCAGCGATGATGGAAAAAGACGAATACTGGTTTTTTCTCATTCACACAATGACGATACAGCCGTATCTCCTGTTCAAAAGGTACTTCTTTGAAAACAACACACCTGAAACCGCACGGTAAAAAGAACAAACTTACGAACCTGGTACGGTTGAGGCCCGGCTTTAGCTCCTGTTTTCTGCAAATAGATTGGCAACTATGCCGGCGATCCACGAACATGGTGGAATACGTTTGATTATTTTGTACAGGATGTACGAAAAGGGAGTGTAGCACAGGTTTCAGAAAAATGCAAGCTTTCTGTCAGGCTTCTATCAGGCTTTTATCAGGTTTCTATCAGGGTTCAGGACGGGGGGATGTACCGAGGAATTTTGCTCGCAGGTCATCGAGAACAGCCTGGGGAGCAACAAGCGCATAAGGATCGCCACTCACTCCCCAGAGCACATCATTGGAGGTAATCGAGTATTGTTCAATCTGTTCAACTGGTTTGTTCCGCAACGCCCAGACCAGCCCGACAATACGCTCTTCGGGCATATCGGTCTGTACATAGCCGCGCAAAGCGTGGGTTATTTTATCCAGGCTGGCAATGTTTTGCAGGTCGCCTCGCTCATGCAGCCGGTTGGCGATGCCAATAACCACTGCCTGCTGACGCAGATTGCGCATAAAATCGCTGTCTGGGTGACGAATTCGACTGTAGATAAGGGCAGTCGAGCCATCCATATGTTGTGGTCCTGGCTGAAAATGCGCAACCATGTAGCCGTAGTCCATCGTTGGAAAACTGGGATCGTACAACTCTTTCTCCACATTGACCGTGATGCCGCCAAGCGTATCAATCAGACCAATGAAGCCCTGAAAATCTGCCATCATCACGTAATCTACGGGAATAGTAAACAGGTTATTGACAGTTCGGCTTGCCAGTCCCAACCCTCCGCCCTGCGCATCATATATCTCGCCCCATACATAGGCTGCATTGATACGATTGGAGCCATACCCAGGTATTTCCACCCACAGGTCACGCGGCAAAGAGAGTAGCGCAATCCGCCCCTGTTGCGGGTCGGCACGAACCAGCATAAGCGTGTCAGTACGCGGCACTCCCGTTTCGCCGGGCCGTCGGTCATTGCCGAGCAGCAGAATAGTGGTCGCTTCACCTGCTGGTGGAGCTTGAGTTAGCGTTCCTGCCCCGGTGTTCTCGGCAGGTACCGGGAGCGGGATGGGAGTATCAGTTGGCGTCGGTAACAATGATTGAATAGTAGGCCAGGGAGTAGGTACGACCTCCGCCAGTCTGGTGGTAACCGGTGTCGCATGCCCGGATGGTGCCGCTCGCGATTCCGAGGGATGCCCCACCCACGGCTCAATCGGGATAGTATTTGGGGTTGGAGTGATGCTGTCAGTGTGTTGCAATGGCGACAGTAGGACGAGCGAACCTTCAGATGTCGCCACAGGAGTAGGAGTCATCGAAGGTGTTGCTGTTGGCATATCTGCCACATTATGCACGATCACCGTAGAGGTCGGAATAATCATTGCGGAAACATTCTGATGGGCACGCACCAGCACCGTCGTAAGCCAGATAACCCCACCCAGGGATATGCCAATCAACAGCACCAGGCTGAATATCCAGAGCATACGAGTTGCTTGCAGCGAGAGAAGGTTTTGAAAAACAAAACCTTTTTGCTGCTGGGAAGGAGATACCCCTTGAGGTTCTGCATTTTCAGATGACGTAGAAGGGGGCTTTTGTTCAAGGAGCAATCTGGCAAGGAGGTCGTCACGATGTTCGCGGTACAAACGACAGTCCGCGCATTTTGCGAGGTGAAACCCCAGTTGCGCATTGGTAGATGGGTAGGAACGAGGGACAACCCCCTGGTCAATCAGTCTCCGTGCTTCTTGACAATTCACACAGCAACCTGTTCACAGACACTCATTGACCAGTACTCAGGGGAGATAGTCTTGACTGATATCATCTGACTGGTTGATACGAATCCCCCGCTGAGTCCTGGCGTCTGAGCATCTCGTTTCTAGGATACGAGTTCAGCGTTTTCTTCTTCTGGTTCTGCTTCGATTTCCTTGTTTTCTTCCTGCTCAATCTGACGCCGGGTACGCAGGCGGAGCAGACCATCTTTTTCGTCCACCACAACCGTATCGTTGCTCTGGAATCGTCCTTCCAGATACCCTTCGGAGAGGGGGTCTTCTATCAGATTGGTAATAATGC
>CAYFVX010000494.1:0-4266 GCA_964346425.1 uncultured Chloroflexaceae bacterium
GGTGATTTATCTGACAGATGCGGATTGTCTCTATAGCGATGAAGCACTGCTACGGATTATAGCCCCGCTGGTGGAAGGAGATGCACATGCAACCACCGGTGGTGTTCGACCACTCGATGAGCAATATCGTTCCATCCTTCCCTGGTATTTGTGGGCTTCCGATGCAGCATCCCTTGCACGAAGTGCTGCATTAAGTCGCGGCTTGCAAGGAAGAAACGCCGCCATAACCCGCTCTGCCCTGGAACAGAGCGGTGGTATGGATTTTGACGCTCCCACTGGCACCGATTATCATCTGGCTCTGCGTCTACGAACTGCTGGTTTTTCCATCCATACCGTTCGTGAAAGTATCGTCGCAACAGAATATCCAGAAACATTCGATATCTACCGTCGTAAACAGGCCCGCTGGCTACGTAATTTGCTCATCTACGGAACTATTCACCATGAACCTCAAGATGTCTTCGTCACAACCAAAACCATAGCGACCGGTCTGGTCATGATACTCACCCCGGCCGCAGGCTTGCTTCTGCAACGCAATCTCTTCATTCCCTGGGGACTGCTCTTTACCCACGCTGTCTGCTCAAAGTATCGCTACATCTTTTTTACCTCGTTGCTCTCCCAACGCTCAGTTCCCTGGTATCTTCTTTTGAGCATTCCCTTCCTAACATCCATAGATTTTGCTATCTGGACATCACCACTTCTTGATATGTTTCATGCCAGGAGGCGCAAACAATGGTAGTGACAATGGTTGCAAGAACTGATACCCCCAAAACCGGGCTGGGAAAATATACCTACAGCTTATATGACACCTTCAGGGTGCAGGGAAGGGATGTCCGTCTGGTACCTCCTGTTATTCCGCCGTTTCCTGGTCCGGTGCTTTCTCTGATGAAAAAGCGTGGTATAGATATCCAGACGTTTTTCCAGAACTACCCGGTGCGGGTCAATCTTGGGAAAACAGATGTCTGTCATATTACCAGCCAGAATCTTGCGCTTTTGCTCCGGTTACGTTCCATGCCGCCCACTATTCTGACCATCCACGATTTGTATTATCTGACAACGCAGAACACCCAAAACAGGTCCGCCACTATCACAGAACATGCTGATAGGATTGCCATAGCCGGTGTGAAAAAGGCTACTGAGGTTATCGCGATCTCTGCCTTTACCAAACAGACTATCATTGATTTGCTTGGTTACCCCAAAGATCACATTACCGTTATCCATCGTGCTGTTGATACCAATCACTTTCATCCTGCTCCTGTGCCGGCGGATTTTCGTGCCCGGCATGGTTTGCCCGAACATGCTCAGATCGTGCTTTTTCTTGGTTCAGAAGACCCTCGAAAGAATCTGGCAATACTCCTCCGTGCGTTTCACCTTGTTGCTGCCAGATTGCCAGAGGCGGTGTTGGTGAAAGCAGGAGCAATCCATTTTTCGCAGGAAGCTGTCCAACTCCGCCAGATGGTTCAGCATCTTGGTATTGCATCCAGAGTCCTTTTTTTGGAACATTTGACTGATGAAGACCTGCCACTTTTGTACAACACTGCTGACGTCGTGGTCATGCCCGCTTTTTTTGAAGGGTTTGGATTACCTGCATTGGAAGCTCTGTCCTGTGGAAGACCAGTAATTGCTGCAAATGCAAGCAGTCTGCCAGAGGTCGTGGGAGATGCAGGGGTATTGTTTCATCCCTATCATGTGGATGAGTTGGCGATTGCACTGGTGCGCCTGCTTGAACATCCAGAAGAACGTCAGCGACTCAGTGAGGCGGCACTGATCCAGGCACAAAACTTCTCCTTAGAAAAGCAAGCCAGAGAAACCTGGGAGGTTTATTGCCGCGTGTATGAAAAGAGGAGGTAGTTATGAAGAGCTCGAGCCGGTTTCAAGGTACGCTTCGTCTTCACATACAATCACTCCCTGTCAAGATATTTCTCACTGTTTTTATTCTGCATATTCTGGTTCAGGTTATCCTGAACCTGGTTTTACCCTTTGCTGCCTATTCCCAAAGTCATGATGGAAGTTTATACTACAATATGTCTCTGGATCCATTGCCCGAAGAGCCTGTATATACGAGCAAACGCTATCAACGACCTCTGCTTGCGTTGCTTACATGGGTATTGGTTCCCTGGAACCGTCATATAGGATTCATTATTGTAAACACAATGGCGGTGTCAATGGCTACTCTCTATTTTTATCGCATTATTGCTGCAAAGGAGTATGAGTATGCCATTGTATTGCGTCTCGTTATTCTCTTTGTTGTCATACCCTATCTTTTTGCCGGGGTGCATATAGGCTTAACCGGCCCCTTGATGATGGCCGGGTTGCTGGGCGGATATTATTATGCGCAAAAGGATAAACTCTGGAAAGCAAGTATTGGATACGCTGTTGCAATACTGGCGAAAGAAATTGCAATTCTGCCTGTTCTTGCAGAGCTTGTGCTGCAATGGCGTAAAAGAGGCATACGTTCGCTTGGACCATTGGCTTTCAGTTTTGTGCCGGTGGGTATCTGGTATCTACTGGTTGCTTTTCGCTGGCATGATCTGTTCTGGATGCTCAAAGGACCAGTGGAAGAGATAGGTTTTGGGCCTGCAGCAATAGGGGCTATTTTGCGCAACCCGCCAGTTGCTGAAGGGTCCCCCCCCCTCTTCTTTACCCTCAACCAGATTGCGAATAGTGTTATGCTGGTGCTTGTTTTTGCTGGTCTTTATGTGTTTTGTAGCAATAAAAGAATGATTTTCTGGGTGGGGTTCAGTGTTTTTCCGTTGCTGTTTTTGGGACAGGCGGTCTACAAGCACAACTTTGATATAGGACGACAGGCATTACCGGCTCTGTTACTTTTGACTGAATTGGGGCAATTCCGCCTTTTCTCCAAAAAACTCTTCTATTGGCCGGTCGTCGTAGTGCTTCTGAACCTTTCTCTTTTCTGGATTCTGTATCATGCAAAATATTTCGTCCTGTATAAATTTGTCTAGTGGTCCAACCAATCAATGGGTTTCACGCATGGGGGTGCGTGGGTTCTCTTGGAGTGGGATGGTGCCGTTTGTGTGGTTTCGCACACAAACGGCACCCAACCATTTGAGGAAGACCGGGAACGGTAAGAGCTTCCATCAAAAAAATGGTATCTCTTGACGTACCTGGTGTTTTTGGCGGTTTCAAATTCGGGAATCTCCGCGGAAATCTACAAAGTTCGTGCTGGTAGGTACGATGGAATAGAGCTTATGCAAAATAAAACGAAACACCCTGGTCATCCTGCCCAGAAGTCTTCCAGTTTTTGGTACCATTTCCAGGCATGGTGGCAAACCACAGAAGGAAAATTGTTTTCGGTCACGTTGGTCAGTCATATATTGCTCCATGCCTTTTTGCTCTTGCTTATGCCAGCACCTTATTACACGGGATTAATGAGCGGGCATGATGCTGGTTCCTATTACATTATGGCATATGACCCGTTTCCAGCGGAGCCAGTCGAATCGTTGATGCGATACAAACGAGTGGCGTTTTCGGTTGTAGCACGGATACTCTTCCCATGGGATGTCAATATCGGGATAGCTCTGGCAGGTATCATCGGAGCAGCCCTGGCAAATCTTTATTTCTATCGGTTCGCATCTCTGTATCTTGAGCAACCCTGGCGCATCACGCTGGTTTTTGCCTTTGCTCCATACTTGTTTGCTGCTGCACATGTTGGGGTGCCTGATACTCTGAGTATTGGGCTGGTTCTGGCTACATTGTATTATCTGCTGCAAAGTCAGCACCGGCGGATGATTGTCAGTGGTGCGGCAGCTCTCTTGTTTAAGGAAGTCGCTGCGGTAGCAATCTTTGCTATGGCGGTGCTTTCGTTGTGGCGGATAGGTATTGTTCGGACAATACTGTATTTTTTCTTGATGGGGATACCAACGTTGATTGTTGTTGGTATCTATGCGATGGTATGGAATGATCCCTTCTGGTATCTTGGAGAAAGTCGAATGTCGTTAGTACCAGCCCCTATAACGCTGGTCAATCTGTTTCTTTCGCCGCCATCGTCTGCTCTGCATGTGCGTATTTCTTGTATCATCAATATATTTGTCCTTTTGTTAATTGGGTATGGTATCTGGAAGTTGCACACAATTGATCGTAAACTACAAATTTATGTCGTAATCAGCATTTTTCCGCTCCTTTTTCTCGACTGGCGTCAATATCAATCGGATTTCGATATGGTCCGTCAGTATATGGTGGCTGCACCTGCACTGCTCCCATTGGCACCATTCTTCAATCGTCTAAATCGCTGGATTTATCATCTGATTT
>CAYFVX010000495.1:0-4264 GCA_964346425.1 uncultured Chloroflexaceae bacterium
AACGTCCGGGCAGGGCCTCGCGCAAAGCCGCAAAGCCGCAAAGGTCCGGACAGGAAATGAGGGGGGTTACCAACAGAGTCTCATGTGGGGAGAGGGGTTTGTAGTTTTTGCGGCTCTCGCCGCAAAAACTACAAACCCCACCAGAGAGCCCTGGCACGCAGGTGCGTGCATGTTTCGCTTTGCGCAAGCAATGCTCACCGCAGGTGCCCACTGTTGAGGACTTTTCTCCTCAGAATAGCTCTATCACAATGTTGCTGGTGCATGGTATGATATTGATGCGAGACAATGAAAGAATACGCGGAGCTTCCATGACCGAAACCCAACAACAATTCACCTGGCTGGACTGGATGTTCGTCTGGATCTGGTGGGTCTTTCTCAATAGTGCTGCCTGGGCAGTAAGCTGGGCTGTTGAGATCATTGGCTTATTACTGGTGGGCGTCGTCGTCGGATTTGCGCAACGTATCATCCTGCGCAATTTTCTCCCAAAAACCCGTGCCTGGGTCATAGTCACCGGCATTGTGCTGGGTATCGCTCTCCCCTCTAGCATGTTCATGTTTTTCATGGTTGACATGATGAATGTCAATCAGAGTGTGCCTGTTGGTCTTGTGAATATTCATCAGGCCGCGCCGGTCGGTGCAGTCACAGGTGCTTTCGTGGGGTTTGCGCAACGCCTGGTGCTCTACAATCACATAGAGGGTGCTCGCTGGTGGACACCCTTCAGCATCCTGGGGTTATCCGCCGGTTTCTACCTCGGTATGCTCACTTTCTACCAGGTATTTGCCGGCAGCGGGAGTGTTCTTTATAATGCTCTGGTTGGAGCTATAATCGGCGCAGTTTATGGTGTTTTTACCGGTATCGGGTTGGTTCTGATGTTGCAAGAAGGACCAGAATCTGATGCCGCGAACGAGTAACAATGCAAGGAGGTTCGATGTCTTCGCACACACTTGAAACACAACAACCCATTCCTTCCCACCTGAGCTGGTGGAACAGTGCCTTTATCTGGCTCTCCTGGGGGTTGGCCGCTATCGCAAGTTGGGCGGTTGGCTGGATGCTCGGTGTCCCCATAGCCCAGTCTGTCCAGGAAGCCTATGTCTCGCCTATGCCGGGGGCCGTGGCTGGTATGCTCGCGCAGAATATCGGCCGTGCGCTCTTTGGTGCTCTTTTTGGTGCGCTGGTTGGCGTAGCAATGGGGTTTGCCCAATGGTTTGTGCTCCGCAAGTTTCGCCTCGCAAACTTCTGGTGGGGTATAGCAACTCTGGTCGCCATGACGATTGGTATGATGCTGGGCTGGCCGTTGCGCTGGATACTGATGTGGAGCATGTATAATGCCGGCGGATTCTTTTATGAGACTATCCACGGTACCTTTGGTATGATTATCGGCTGGAGTATTGCCGGAGGTATCACCGGCCTGGTCGTCGGCAGTGTGCAGTGGTTTCTGCTGCGTCGCCGCCTGCGCAAAGCCGGCTGGTGGATAGTGGCAAGTGTCGTTGGTATGGTGGTTGGTCAATCCGTTGGCTGGGTGATTGAACGCGAGATTATTGGTGATGTTGGCTGGGCAATCAGCGGTGCAGCAGGGGGCGTTTTCTACAGTGCCCTGACCGGTATTGCTCTGGTTATGCTATGGAGAATGTCTCGATAAGGTCTGATACGATTGATCTGCGGGTGGACGATGTTCCTGTTGCTGATATCAGCGTGACTGAATGGCAGGAGGTTGAATTTACATGCATTCCGCCGGATGGGTGTTCTCTGACCCTCAAGGTTGGGCATCCGGTGCAGAGTGTCACGCTCCAACCCTTTCTTTTACCCGGCGATCCTGCCTGGCATTGGCGTTGGAATCCGCACAATATGGTTGGCACATGCCACCTTACCTTGAGCATTTGCTGGCCCGAAGGTCATATTGAACATCAATCATGCACCTTCGAGGTATACCCACGCAAAATAGACCGTCGGCAATACCTGCTCCTGCTGGATGATTTGCAACGCACCCTTGTCTCGCTACTGACGATGCTCCCGCATAATCTGGTAGGCGGATCCCTACGGTTGCCCCACCTCAATGAGGGTAAAGAACACCAGCGGCATCTCATCGAAGATTACTACCGTTTCTTTCAAGAGAACTTTGCGAAACTCGAACAGGCAGTTATGCGCATCGCTCGTCATCCTCATGCGCATACCCAGACAATGACCAGGCCGTGCGATATCAATCAGGCACACACGCTTGCACGTGTGGATCGTGATATGACCCAGGGCAACTGGATCTACTCAGACAAAGGCACCTTGCCAGCCAGGGTCTCGCAGCCCTGCACCCGTTTCAACACAGACACTTATGAGAACCAGTTGTTGAAACAATTTCTTGGCAAACTCTGGCGCAGAGCATGCGACATCACTAACCTGGCAACCAGATTTGCCTCATCGCGGAGTGGGGCGGCCAAACGCAACTGGGAAGATATTGCGTTACAGAGCAGTGCTCTAGCTCGGCGGTTGTATGAGCTTCGTTCGCTTCCTTTTCTGGCAGATGTTGGACATCTGAAAACATTTCATGGAGCCAGCCACTTCATCCGTCGCAATCCCGATTATCGGTATATTTATCGTTCCTGGCAGGCTCTGCGCCATCTGCCCGACATCAACGTGGCGTATCCCCAGTTTTATATTCCGATAGACGAGCTTCCGCGGTTGTATGAATACTGGTGTGTGGTGCAGGTGTTGCGCGTTTTGCTCGATTTGCCTGGACGAGTCGTGCAGGAACAACGGCTGTTTCAATCAAATCTGCAAACCCACAGACAACCCAGACACTGTGGCGACCTTTCAGACAAACAGGTACCATCTCCCCTCTGGTCGCTGGTGCAAAACCAACCGCTCATCGTGCTTGAATGGCGGGGTTGGAGCATAATTTTACGCTACCAACCACGCTACCAACCACTGATAATTGAACCACTACCAGATAGCTTGAGCCAGGACCTTGACAAAGTTGCTTCATCGTCTCAACAGATTACCGATTTCCAGATCGGGTCGCTTGATTGTCATGCGCATATTCCTGATATTGCGGTGGAACTCTGGCAAACCGGTGCTTCTCCTATGCTGCTCCTTCTGGATGCCAAATATCGGCTGACGAGCACTGGGACTTTGCCAGACGATGCGCTAGCGGATGCGTACACGTATCTAGGCAGTATTGGTATATGCTCAGGACAACGGATTACGAGAAGGGTTGTGTTGCTGTATCCTGGCAGGCAAGAGGCCGAGCATTATGCGAGTGGTATCAGTCTTGTTCCTCTTGTGCCGGGTAAACGTGGGGGGTTTCAAAGCTGGTTCAAAAACCTGCTCTCTATGCTATGGACTTCGTCCTGTGATGAGTGCTGAGCCGCTGCAATGCGCTCTATTTATCCGCCAGCCGTTTTCCTGGCGGAACCGCCGGGTGATACCATGTTCGCCTGATCACTTTTTCAACGCAGAGGTGCAGAGGCGCAGAGATGCAGAGATGCAAAGAGGAAAACAGGACAATCTATGTTTATCTATGTTCATCTGTGTTTATCTGTGGTAGAAGTCATTATCCGAACCTGGTATGATTGGTGCTGTTTGTGTGTTGGAAGCGATGGTACAATGTATTATGGGGAATGGGGAATGGAGAATGGGGAGGTCGAGGCAGGCATTTTGAGGGTGGACAAGATGTGTTTTTGCGTCCATTTGAATACGGAGAAAGCGGAAGGTTAGAGATTAGGTGACGGTTGAACAGGCAGAGGCGGAGGCAACAGATCACTCTCAACCACACATCCAGGAGCATAGACGTTCCTGGCCGCGCACGGCATGGTTGCTGGTTGGTATTCTGGTCTTGTGTAGCTGGTGTAGCCTGGCGAGTGGCTTTGGTGGCTGGATAATGGGCTATGATCTGGGGAGACGGGAAGCCAGGGCGTCGTTTCTTCCAGAGAATGGTGTCCTGGTTACTCGTGTTGAACAGGGAAGTCCTGCGGAACAGGCTGGCATTGTGCGCGGTGATATGATTGTTGGGATCAATGGTGTGTCAGTGGATGATGTGGTGAGTTTGCGCGATGAGCTTATGGCGTATCGCCCTGGGGAAAAGGTGCTGATTACCTATCGCCATGATTTCGGTGAACAGGTAACTTATGTTTCACTGGGACGGTTTCCTGGGAGTGTCAATCTTCCTTATCTTGGCATCTATTTTACTGCTCGTGCTGAGAAGCCAGCCGATATGTAATGCCAGTGATGAGTGATGAGTGATGAGTGATGAGTGATGAGTGATGAGTGATGAGTG
>CAYFVX010000496.1:0-4261 GCA_964346425.1 uncultured Chloroflexaceae bacterium
GTTGGGGAGAGGGTGAAAGCGCGGTGGAATGCCCGTTACGTTCGCGCCTATGGGGTTAGCGTAGGAGTACAGCGTGCTGCTCCCTACACCCAGACCCCAGACCCCAGACCCCAGACCCCTGATATCATCCCTCTACCCCGTTGCTCCCAACCCCGACGCGGCGCACCTCCAGCCTGGGGCGCAACGTCCGCCCGAACGTCTCCTGATACACCTCTGCATACGGTTCAAGTGCCTCATACACATGATAGGGCACCATCCGCTTCTCAAAACCGGGAAACTTCGAGCGCACATGCTGCAAATTGCGCACCAGCTTCATCTCAATAATCGAACGCGCAAACTCCAACCCCTTCGGCCCGCGCGTGCGTTGCAAATACGCAATCATCTTGCGGATAGGCGCAGGCGGACGGCCCGGCTCCCGCCCAAGCATCTGAATAAACCGCTTCATCCCCTCACGCCGATTGCCCGCCTCCATCAGCGGCGCAAACTGCAGGTCGGGCGCAATCAACCCGAACAACTCCGCTCCCCGCTGCGTGCGCACCAGCATCCACTGCCAACCCAACGGTGCGCCCATATACCCCACCGTCAAATCGGCCAGCGTATTGGGGTAGTCAAAACAGGACATGCACGCATCTGGAAAAATATGCCCGATGCGGTCCATCGGAATATCAATAAAATTGCACTTCTCAATCCGCCCATCCGTATGCCGCATCCAGACGCGAAAATCCTGCATAAACTCCATATGCTCAACGGTTTCTGGTGAGCGTGAGATAATACTGATAAAGCGCAATAAGTCAGGATGCGAAACGTTATCCGTGCAAGGAATACCAATAATGTACAGACGGTCAAACCCTAGCTCTTCTTCCAATGCCCGCAATGTCTGCACCTGACACCCCGTTGCCACCACAGCCAGACGCTTGATATCCATTGCGCGGGCATTATCCAGCACACTCAAACCAGGCGAAATACAGGGCTTATTGCCCGCGCTCGCTCGCACCTCCTCCGGCGTTGTCGCGAGAAACGGCATCGGCGCATACGTCGTGCCGGGTACCGCCTTCGTCGTCAACACCCCATCCACCAGATCAAGTTCGAGCAAGCGTGCCGCCAGCGTCGTCACGATGCCCGTCCATTGCACACCAGGCCGCGGGTGTGGAATACGCGCCGCATAGATAGCCCGATGGATACCAAACAACATCTCATCACCCTGATGACGGATGCGCCCATGCAAGCGCAGCTCTGTTTCACGCACATGGCTATGGACAAACGTACAACTCTGCGACATCAGCGGCTTTAACGAGCTGGCACACAGCCCACAATCACTACACAACAACGGCCGCCCCTTGAGCCGCTCGTCCAGCCCGAGCAGAGTGGTTTCTCGCCCATTTGCAGTGGCGACGGAAGACATATCGGTCATTATGAATACTCCTTACTTCTTCTGCCAGATAGAAAGATAAAGACGAACATCAAAACCACAATTCGTACACTTCGTCTCATTCAACCCGACCATGCGGGTCACTCCTTCCTCTCGGGTCATGAGCGTTGATTGGCAGATAGGACAACGTGTCTCTTGATTGGTTTCAGGGCCATACACGAAATGCAAGCCCCCTTCCAGGCCAATTCGTTTGGCCCGCATTGTGGCATGAGCAGCACTGGCCCCCGCATCGCCCGGCAAAACATGCCAGGGCGTTTGCTCTCCCAGTGTATCACGGATCCATTGCACCAGTTCCTGCACTTCCTCCTGCTTGTCATTGACGCCATAATGCATGCGCGTGGTCACCTCAATATGACATTGCCATTTCTCGCGGGCCCGCGCCATCACCGTCAAAATATCGCGCCAGTCTGGTATACCTGCCAGCCGTGAATAGGCCACATCACCAAAACCACGCAAATCAAGACTGATGCCATGCAGATAGAGGCCAATACTATCGAGGAAATCGGTGGTCATAAAACCGGTCGTAACCAATGCCGTATAGCGGCTGGAAGCGCGGCTATTCTTCAACAAATCCAGCACATAATCCGCAGAGACGGCTGGCTCACCATAAGCCCATATCACCCCGCGGCACAACTGCTTGAGCGCAAACGCGGCTGCCTTTTCCGCCGGCAGGTTGCGCTGTTTCTCTTCTGCCGAGGGAATCCGTGCAAACGGCCCATGCTGCTGGTCGGCAGGAAAAGCATAGCCCCAGCCACCAATCGCCAGCGTCAGCGAATCGGGGAAAAAATGCCACAGGCGAAACTCCTCAATCGAGCTTACCGAAGCCGCACTGATAAGCCCATGATTGAGAGCCAGCACCCCTTTCTGATGCCCCGCACGCACCAGACACTTGCCCACTGCATCCGGCGGCAACACACAACGCCACTGGCAGGCATCACAGCGAACCGATCCATCTTCTGTCGTGGTCATAAATTGCGAGAACTGCATAGATAGGTAAACTCCAACACTAGCTTTTTGCCAGTCTATCAGGTATAATGCACAATAGGTGATTATAGAGGGAGACAAACCGCAGTTTATGGAAGATACATCTCTGCACCGCCATCACAATCAGGAGCAGCATACCCCCTCGGCAGATATATCCACATTGCGGCAAAGCCCAGCGAACATTGCCGCTGGCGAACCAACATCCTGGGATACCATTGGACAATCGGTCGAGCCAGGGACCGGGTTGACGGTGCGTAGTGCTGTCAAAGAATTGCTGGAAACCGCAATCTACATCCTGCTGGTGTTCGTGATTGTACGCAGCATGGTTCAAAACTTCAAGATAGAGGGTTCGAGCATGGAACCAACGCTGCAAGGAGGACAATACATTCTGGTCAATAAACTGGTTTATTTCCATTTCGATCTTAATGCACCCTTGCGACTGCTTCCAGGCTACGGTGACAAACCAGCACGCCTGGTCTATCCACTCGGGCTTCCTGAACGGGGAGATGTCATCGTTTTTGAATATCCAAACAACATCGAAAAGGATTACATCAAACGGGTTATAGGCATACCGGGCGATAAAATTCGCATCCAGAATAGTAAAGTCTATCTGAATGGCAAAGAATTACCCGAACCCTATCTAACAGATGAAAAAACCATGCCTGAAAACCCGACCTATTGTAATCCGGGCAACAAATGCCATCGTGAAACGGTTACAGTACCAGAAGGAACAGTTTTTGTCATGGGTGACAATCGCCGCAATAGTAGCGACTCACGCGAGTGGGATTCGTTAGAACTGAAACATATCATCGGGAAAGCGTGGATACTGTATTATCCGCTGGATGATCTACACGTTATTACCCATCCTGCTGTCGCTTCACACAGAAGCAAGTAAGCGATTCACGTATTTGTTAGCATTATAACACAGATGGATATGCTCAGGACACAGTGGGGCATTATCAGCAGCATCTTTTGTCTGAATGTCAGACCAAAAAACATCAAACCAACTTCAAAGCCTGACGTATACGCTCATCAGAAGTTACCAGGTCCCCATGCTCACGACTCAGTGCTGTAGCAATATGCACTGCATCAGTCCACTCAATTGGCTTGAAACGACCATCAGGCATAACAACTTGTGAAGGCACCTGCCGAAAAAAGGGTATCAACGTTTCATCCACCGGCTGAACCACAAACCACTCAGGTGGCGTATCAAGCAAAGCAGCCAGTTGATACGCGTGAAAACGTCCTTTGACAATATCATCCCACTTGCGAGCCAGTTCAACAAATGCAAGAGCAGAAGCTATGACATAGGAAGTTCTGGTGCGAATGATCCGATTGACCTGTTTCGCTATCGCTGACGAAATAAACTCGTCCGGGGAAAACACCGGCGACGCGTAATCTTCAGAACTGAAATACTGCGCCAGAATATCCGCCAGTGGCCCCGTATCCAGGACAAGATCAACCATCAAAAATAAGCCTCGCTATTCCCCTTCATACCAGCTTTCCATCTGGTTATAGCACTCATCTCCCCACCAGTTTTCCTCAGAAGGACGCAAGATCAAGCGATGAACACTCTGTTCAGGCGCAGGCGAACGCGCACGGTCACATGCTTCATCCCACAAACCCATCACCGTAGAAAAGTCCGAACGTTCAAAAAGTGAACGCTGCAGACAATCACTATCAAGCAGCGCAACAAAAAGGCCCCGTTGCAAGAGCGTATCCCACCCTTGCTGAAAAACTGACCAATCCAGCGAGCTTTTTCCCTTTGCAAGCAAATCAGCAAGCAAAACTGGCCATGACCGGTGCTTCCAATGACCGATGACTCCAAGTCCTCCAAACCCGGAACGC
>CAYFVX010000497.1:0-4255 GCA_964346425.1 uncultured Chloroflexaceae bacterium
CAGAATGGGGAGTGTGAGGGAACCTGGTTCCCTCACGCACCCACAGGTGACACCCCTTGAGGGGGTTGGGGGTCGGGGTATTATGGCAGAGCATATTCTCATTGTTGAAGACGATTCGAGCATGCGCGAAAATATCGCGATGTTTCTCGAAACATCCGGCTATAGGGTAACGCAGGCGGCCGATGGCGAGACGGCCCTGGACCTGCTGGAAACAACCACACTGCAAGGCGGCTGCTATGATGTGGTGGTCACTGATATTATGATGGGTGCAGTAGATGGTATTCAGGTGATGGAGGTTGCCCGCAAGCAACCCTACCGGCCGGAGGTTATCCTGCTCACGGGCCACGGCTCGATGGAGACGGCGATGACTGCATTGCGCACCAACGCCTTCGACTATCTGCTCAAGCCGTGCCGCATCACGATACTGATCGAGCGAGTGGAAGCAGCCCTCGATTATCGCAAGGAGCTGCTGCGCAAGGATGAGGAGGCGGCCGCCGGGCGCAAGTTTGCGCAACTGGCCGGTCAGCTTCATCTGCCCGCAGACCAGCAATACCCGGCGGTGCATCCATCGCCAACTGCCTCCTACTCTACAACCAGTCTGGTCTCTGCTTCACCCTCCCCCGCTGCTCCCCCGGCTGTGCCACCCGACCATCCGCCGGCCGAACGTCCTGCCCCTGCCCCCCCCGATTCTGCAAAAGAGCGGTATTTGCAGGTCGGTCAATTGTGCGTAGATACCTACCGCTATGAAATCTGGTTTCAAAAACGACGGATAGACGTCACCCCCACCGAGTATGCGGTGCTTGCATGCCTGGCAGCCACGCCTGGCCGTGCCTGCACCTTTGCCGAGATTACGCGCCACACGCATGGCACCCCGCTGGAGCGCACCGATGCACAGCAATTGCTGGGGACGCATGTGCGCAATATTCGCAAAAAGCTGGACCGCAATTATCTGGTCAGCGTGCGCGGCGTGGGCTATATGCTGGTTGACCCCGAAGAAGAACAATAAATCTTCAGTGTTTCTTCAATATTCGGCGCAGTGGGCAACAATGTTTCTGCAATGAATTCCTATCTTCCGTTTTCAGCTTTTTTCCTCTATCATAAGATCATAGAGGGAAGCAGACAGGACGTATCAATGTGCTCCCTCAAACCATTCATCCAATTCCAGGACATCCGGTGACAATGGCGTTGCCAGTATGGTGTATCAAGAGGATGAAGATGGCAATGGGCCGGAGGCATCAGGGGTGCTGTCACCGGCCCGGCAACCAGATCAAAGGATTGTGCATGGTTGCAGAAAGCTTGAATGATACCAGATGCGAGTGATTACGTATATTGACTGGTGCTATAGAGCGCATTGCAGACACGCATCACTCATCACTCGTCACTGGTATGAGCAGAAAAAACCAACAAGAACCCGGCAACGAGCAAAGCCAGGTCAGAAACCAGGACAGCATGAAACTCTCGACTGCGATAGGCAAGGACGGCGTAATGTACGTCGAGCTTGAAGGACGTCTCGACCAGATTACGGCTCCAGCCGTCAGGCAACGGTTGTCGCTGTTGACAAAACTGGGCTACTGTCGTTTGAGTATCAACCTCGCCGGCGTTACCTGTTTAGAGAAGGAAGGATTGGATGCCCTCTACCAGTCCATGCAAGAAGCACAACGGACTGGAGGGAATCTCTGGATTACCAATCTGACGGAGCAGATGCAAGCGGTGCTTGTATCTGAGCAAGCCTATCACGAACTCCGTTCTTCTTCCGCCAGAGAGACATAGGGAGAGGAAGCAAATACGCAGTACATACCCCACAATACGTGGGCTTATAGCGACAACGAAAAAGTCGGGATGTTGAGCAATGGTTTTGCAAGGATGTGCCTGAAAGGGGCGATGCAAGAACCTGCTCCTTCCCGACTTTGTTGTGCGCTTATATTCTTGCCGTATGGGTTTGTAAAAACAGCCATGCAACCACACTCCAGACGAGTGGAAAAATAAGCGTATTGCTTTTATGAACCCTCAGACAACAGACAGGGAAACAACTATGACAAAGCCAATCAGCAGAGAAACGCCGATTAATCCCCCATTTGTCCAGCAAGATTCCTGGCACCATTCCGTGCCATACCACGATGTCCCGGAAGGGATGCTGCAAACGAAATGGAGCGATGAAACCCTCGACCACGTCGACCACCCTGACCAGACACCAGAGCAACTGATCGCTGAGCTGGAGCAAACGGTAAGTGCCTACCGCCAGCGCGAACAACGTCTATGCACCCGTATTGCCCGCCTGAATAGCGCATTGCAAGGCAAATCGGAGGCTCTTTTGCAAGCGGAGAGCACCCTGTTGTGTCACCAGATGGATATGCTGGAGCAGCGGACGCGTGAAATGACGCTGTTGAGTGACATGGGCGATGATTTGTTGACCTGCACACGGGTTGAGGATGTCTACAAGATTGGGCAACGGTATGGACAGCGGTTGTTTGCGCAACATACGGGCGTGCTCTCTGTGGTCAACCAGACCTCCTCGCAGATTGAGCCGGTTGCCAGTTGGGGCACGGGAGAGCGGGGGCAATGGTTCTCACGGGAGGCGTGTATGGCATTGCGCCACAACCGCATGCATATTCGGATGTGCCAGGACGACCGCTCGTCCTGCAAACACTGCGACGCAACGTTGCCAGCCCCGGTTGTGTGTATTCCCCTTCACGCGCATGGTGAGATGATGGGGGTACTCTATTTGCATGGGGGGCCAGCCACGCCGCAGGAGACGTTTGAACACTGGCTGGGGCTGGCGGTGATGGTGGCGCAGCGGCTGGCACTGGCCCTGGCAAATCTGCAACTGCATGAGCAACTGCTGCAACAATCGTTGCGCGACCCGCTGACCGGGCTGTTCAACCGTCGCTATCTCGATGTGAAGCTGGACGAGGAAATCCAAAAGGCTTGTCAGCAGCATGCGTCCATCGGGGTTATGATGCTGGATATTGACCATTTCAAAGCGTTCAATGATACCTACGGACACGAAGCTGGCGATGCCCTGCTGGTTGCATTGGGGGAGTTTTTGCTGAGCCGCGTGCGCGGCGAAGATACGGCCTGTCGTTATGGTGGTGAGGAGTTTTTGCTTATTCTGCCCGGCGCGACGTTGGCAGATACGCGGCGGCGGGCAGAAGAGTTGCAGCAAGGGATCAGGCAGCTCCGTATGCCTGCGCCTTACGATTCATTGGAAAGCCCGACGCTTTCGCTGGGGATCGCCGGTTTCCCGTTGCATGCAAAAACGGCCAGAACATTGGTTGCCATTGCGGACGAAGCCCTCTACCGCGCAAAAGCGGCCGGGCGGGATTGTGTGGTTGTTGCGGAGTGAGAAGGGCAGGTGCCCTCGCGCAAAGGCGCAAAGACGCAAAGGTCCGGGCAGGAGATATGCAGGGAGCACAGCCTCCCCAAAAAACAGTACAATACATGCGAAAGGAGAACACAGACCTGGTTGCAAGGTAGCAAAAAGCACAGTGCAACTGCTCATTACTCATCCCTCATCACTCGTCACTGGTATTAAAGGGGAAACTATGAACCATACGCCGCAAGCAGAATCTGCCATCTTTGAACGGATTGCCCAACTGGAAGAGCAACTTGCTTCCTGGCAGCAACAGTGTGAAGAAAGCCAGCATCTTCTGCAAGCGGAACGCGCAAAGCGTGAAGAAATGGAGCAAGCTATGCACCGCAGCGAAACATTGTTCCGTGAGCTTATTCAACACAATCGCGACCCGATCATTGTCATCCACGATGACATTATTCGTTCGGTCAACGCGGCCGCCGAAGTTCTGCTTGAGCGCAAAAGCGACGAACTGGTGGGCGAAAATATCGGGTTTCTTATGGCCGAGGGCAGCACCGAGGTTGATATTCTGGGCAAACATGGCACGCATACGATTGCGGATATGCAGGTGGTTGATATTGAATGGGAGGGCGACCGCGTGTCGCTGGCTTCGCTGCGCGATATTACCGACTACAAGCGCATGGCTGAGGAGTTGCAACGCTCGCATGACGAACTGGAGCAGCGCGTGCAGGAACGTACCACGGAACTGGCAGCAGCCAATCAAGCATTGCAGGCCGAGATTGCAGAGCACTATCGCACCGAGCAGGCCCTGCGCGAAAGTGAAGCACGTTTCCGCACGATTTCCGAACTGGTGTCGGACTTTGCCTATGCGCTTGCCATTGAGCCAGGGCGGAACCCGGTGCTGGAATGGATAACCGATGCGTTTACCACTATCACGGGCTTTAC
>CAYFVX010000498.1:0-4244 GCA_964346425.1 uncultured Chloroflexaceae bacterium
ATATCCATCATTCGTGTTATTCGTGTTATTCGTGGTTCCATATCGGATTGCTATATCCTTCCCCAACTATGCCTGCCTGTCCCTTTGCATACAGAAAGGAAACTCACGCGCTATGCAAAACCAACCCAAAGACAAACTGGACATGCTCTTTCAGTATCTCAATTTCTTTCCGATACCATTGTGGTTGGCGATGATGTTCGCACCAGAACATCCGCTGACAAAGCGTGCCAGTCGCTCAAGTACCATTTTCGGGGTTGCTGCGCTCCATTATGTGCTAACACTGGTGCTGGCAATCCGTTCCGGGCAGCAGGAGCCAGGAGGGTCAAGCGGCAACTTTACCTCACTGACAGGAGTCAATACCCTCATAAGCAGTCGTGCAGGGACGCTGGCAGCCTGGGCGCATATGCTGGCACTCGATCTCTTTACTGGTGCGTGGATTTTCCGCCAGTGCGAACGGTTGAAAGCACCGTCCTGGGTGCGCATTCCGTCCCTGTTTGGCACGTTGATGGCCGGGCCGGCTGGCTTGCTCTATTTTCTTGGCTGGCGCAGCCTGATACGCAAACAGCCAGAACAAATCGGCATGAATACTCAATCATAAACAAAAGCTATTGTTTTTATAACTAAAAACTTGCATGATTTTCTATTTTGCGTATAATACAAAAATTGCGCGAAGAAGGTTTCTTCCGGAAAAACATGCATGTCAGAAGCGCAGTGGCTTGTCTGAACCTTGCAGGCAAACCCACCTGCGCTTTCGCATATCTGCCACATGGATGACCGAAACCCGGGAACGTTGACAAGGCAAATGCAAAAGAAAAGAGGGATGTATGCCAATTGAACCAGGCAGCATCAGAGAGGCTCTCGCTCAAAGAGGAGTTTCCCGCCGCGACTTTCTCAAGTTTTGTTCCGGTATGGCCGCAATACTGGCGTTGCCAAAGGCAATGACCCCCCGCATTGTCCATGCACTCGAAGAGTCGAAGCGGACTCCCCTTATCTGGCTTGAGTATCAGGACTGTGCCGGTAACACCGAATCATTTCTGCGTGCTTCCAAACCCACGGTAGCCGACATTGTGCTGGATATTCTCTCTGTTGATTATCATGAAACAATTATGGCGGCGGCCGGCCATCAGGCAGAGGCGGCCAGAGAAGCAACGATGGAGGAATACGCCGGACAATACCTGACCGTTGTTGAAGGCTCTATTCCAGATAAAGACGGTGGAGTCTACTGCTGCATCGCAGGTCACGCTGCGATAGACCTGGTGCGCGAGGTGTGCAGCAAATCCGCGGCTGTGATAGCGGCTGGTACCTGTGCCGCATATGGTGGTTTGCCTCCTCCCCCTCCCACCCCGACTGGTCCCCGCAGCGTGAACCAGGTTGTCAAAGGTGTTCCCATTATCAACCTACCCGCCTGTCCCATGAACGTCGAAAACCTGACGGCAACTATTGTTCACCTCCTCACCTTCGGGTCGCTCCCCGCCACCGACCAGTTTGGTCGCCCCCTGTTTGCGTATGGTTCGCGTATTCATGACGATTGCGAACGGCGGGCCCACTTTGACGCTGGTCAGTTTGTCGAAGAATGGGGCGATGAAGGCCACCGCAAAGGCTGGTGTCTCTATAAAATGGGATGCAAAGGGCCAGAAGCATTCAACAACTGCCCGATTGTTCGCTGGAACGCGGGAACAAGCTGGCCCGTCGGCGCCGGGCATGGCTGTGTCGGTTGCTCAGAGCCAAATTTCTGGGACTCGATGACCCCATTTTACAATCGCTTACCAGACGTGCCGGCCGTTGGTTTGCCAGTTGAACAGGTGGGTGTCGGGATTGTTGCTGGTGTGACGGCAGCCTTTGCCGCGCATGGTGTGGTCAGTGCTGTGCGTTCCAAAGCACAGCCACTGGATAGGCCCGAAGAAGTGAAACCGGAGGAATTAGAGAATGGCTAAAATCGCAGTTGATCCATTGACCCGTATCGAAGGGCATTTGCGCGTAGAAGCCCAGGTGGATGGCGGCAAAATTACCGATGCCTGGAGCTCCTGTACCATGTGGCGTGGCGTGGAACTTATCCTGAAAGATCGTGACCCGCGCGATGCCTGGTACTTCACGCAACGTATTTGTGGCGTTTGTACCACGGTGCATGCGCTTGCTTCGGTGCGTGCCGTCGAAAATGCGCTGGGCATTGAGATACCGCTCAATGCGGTGCTGATGCGCAATCTCATCGAAGCAGCCCAATATATTCAAGACCATGTTATCCATTTCTACCACCTGCACGCCCTCGATTGGGTGGACGTGGTGAGCGCACTTGATGCAGACCCGGCCGAAACGGCAAAGCTGGCGCAGTCGCTCTCCGACTGGCCGAATAATGGCGAGTCAAATTTCAGAGCGGTCCAGAACCGCCTCAAAACCTTTGTGGAAAGCGGGCAGCTTGGCATCTTCGCCAACGGCTACTGGGGCCACCCGGCGCAAAAGCTTCCGCCTGAAGCCAACTTGATGGCTGTTTCCCACTATCTGGAGGCATTGGAATGGCAGCGCGATTTCATTCGCATCCACGCTGTTCTGGGTAGCAAAAACCCGCACCTGCAAACGTATGTTGTCGGTGGCTCAACAATGGCGATTGACCCCAATGGGCAGTCGGTCTTCAATGCTGAACGCCTCTCCTTGATTCAGCAACTCTTCAACAGGGGACTGGACTTTGTGTCGAAGGTCTATATCCCCGATTTGCTGGCAATTGCCGGTTTCTACAAAGATTGGGCAGCAATTGGTGGCGGACACGGCAACTTTATGACCTATGGTGATTTCCCGCAGGCAACGGGCGATCCGAGCAAGCGACCGGAAATCCTCTACCAACCCCGCGGCATCATCCTGAATAAAGACCTCAGCACGGTCTATCCGGTTGAACAGGAAAAAATCGCCGAATACATTGCCCATTCCTGGTACACCTACAATGGGGGCAATGAAGATGCGTTGCACCCCTGGTCGGGCGAAACACAGCCCAACTACACCGGTCCCATGCCACCGTATGAGTTTCTCAACACTGGTGAGAACGATAAATATAGCTGGCTCAAATCGCCGCGCTATGAGGATACGCCCATGGAAGTGGGGCCACTGTCACGTATGCTGGTGGCCTATGCCTCGCCTGATGCACCCATCCACGATTCAGTGAAAGAAAAAGTAGATACGGTGCTCGAAACATTGGATGTTGGCCCCGAAGCCCTCTTCTCGACACTGGGGCGCACCGCAGCCCGTGGTATTGAAACCTGGGTGATTGCTGAATCCGCAGTCGGATGGGTTAATAAACTGGCAGAAAATATTGGCTCTGGCGACCTGCGGGTCCACAATGGAGAACGATGGGATCCGAAAAACTGGCCGGCCCAGGCGCAGGGGTTTGGCATGACCGACGCGCCGCGGGGTGCGCTTGGTCACTGGGTGCAGATCAACAATGGGCACATTGACAATTACCAGTGTATCGTGCCAAGCACATGGAATGCTGGTCCCCGTGATGCCAGCGGGACGCGTGGCCCCTATGAAGAATCGCTGATAGACACACCGATTGCCGATGAAGAGAAGCCACTGGAAATTCTCCGCACCATTCACTCATTCGATCCTTGCATGGCGTGTGCAGCCCATCTGGTGGATACAACCGGGCAGGAGATTGTGTCTGTCAAAGTGCGCTAAGTAAAGGAGAAAAGCACGATGGCAACACCAGCAATAAGTGAGAAAAGCACGAGTGCAGCACCAGCAATAAGCCAGGAGCATGAGCACGTTATCGGGCCGGTCTATGTCTGGGAAATACCGGTCCGTCTGACCCACTGGGTTAATGTGCTGTGTATTGTGGTGCTTTGTTTTACTGGCTACTACATCTACAACCCCTACGTGCAGGTCAGTGCCCGCGAAGCCTATGGTCAGGCGTTTATGGGGTCTATGCGCTCGGCGCATTTTATTTTTGCCTTCATCTTCCTCGCCAGCCTGTTGCTGCGCACCTATTGGGCATTCTTCGGTGGAAATCAGTGGGCAAGTTGGCGAGCCCTGGTGCCCTTCTTCACGCCTGAAGGTCGGGGGAAGATGAAAGCGTCGTTGCAGTATTACCTCTTCCTGCGGCGTGAGCCACCTACAACGATGGGACACAACGCGCTGGCTGGCTTTACCTATGGCATTATTGTGCTGCTCTACTTTGTGCAGGTATTCACGGGCTTTGCGCTGTATGGTATGGCAAATCCGGGCGGCTTCTGGTGGAGTATGACAAGCTGGATTTTTCC
>CAYFVX010000499.1:0-4226 GCA_964346425.1 uncultured Chloroflexaceae bacterium
ATTCCTATGCTGAATACAGAGCCTTGCACATTTGAGCCAAAGGCCAAAGTCTAGTGTACGTGGTACCAAATTCGAACAATGACTTTAACCACAGATGAGCACGGATGAACACGGAATATTGGCAAGGTCCACCACGGAGAAACCGAGTCGCTGAGCTACTTAGTGAGCGCAACGATGCATAGCTTTGTTGTCAGCTCTCCCACCAGTATGGATCGTATTACCACACGCTGCATTCCCCATTCTCCATTCCTGACTACCCCTTCCCTATGGCTGGCTGGGAAGCAAGCGATTTCTGAGTGTCGGGCATCAGCAGCAACCCTGCACCAATCACCAGCGTCAGTATGAGAGCAACGCGGAAGGCAAACACGAGCGGCACATGGCTTGCCATGCCGGGGTCGTACCCCAGGCCATAGTCTACATAGATAGACAGCAGAAACCAACCGATGATACCCAGTCGTTTAAGCAAGGAAGGTTGTCCGATATGGGGAACAAAGAGTAACCCTTCGATGAACAAACCAATGTGGCTGACAAACAGCACAAAACCGATAAGGGTTATCTCACCCGACCCCATCCATTGCCGCAGCCAGAAGAGCATGGTCCAGAGGCCATATTTGATACAGGCAAAAGCGGTAAAGGTGGTAAACCATGACCAGTTTTTTCGCCAGCGGAACCCGATGAGCGTGATGCTTCCAAGCAAAGCAGCCAGGGGGCAGTCTGGTATAAAGGGAATTGCCCAGAGTGGAGCATTGAGGATCATAGACCCATACCAGAAAATAGCACCTAGCACGGCTCCTATGAGGTTGAGTACGACACAACTCCAGAAAATGAGAGGCCAGTGCATAATTGTTGCAAGCGTCCAGCGTAGCAAACGTTCCATCGCTTTTTCTTCCCCGTTCCTTCCTTTGCATTAGCGGATAAGCCGAACAGGTACGCCACCAACCATTGCACCAGGTGGGATATCGCGGTTGACCAGGCTCATAGCAGAAACGACCGCTCCATCACCTATAACCACTCCTGGGAGCACGGTGGTATTCGCTCCGATTGTGACATGGTGTCCAACCCAGACCGGTCCGCGCCGCCATTCATAGCGCAGAAACTCATGGCATAGGATAACCGAATTGTAGCCAATAATGCAATCATCTCCGAGGGTAATATCTTGCGGGAAGAAGATGTCAAACATTGCCATCAAGCCCACTGAGGCATATGTTCCCAGGCGCATACCCAGCAGACGATACACGTGCCATTTTACGTTGAGGAACGGGATATAGCGGGCAAGATAAATCAGGGCTGCATTGCGCACGACAGGCAGATACCCCCCGGTAGCACGAGGAAAATACCAGAGTGCATTGTGGGGACCAGCAGAAGAGAAGATTTGGAGCCGGGCTTTGCGGGTCGCACTGGTTCCAAGACCATCATGTGCCCAGGCACCAAACGATGGTGCTGCACTACCTGCAACTGGTGCAAGCGAAGCACAAGAAGATGGTGACGAATAGTGAGATGGATTATCCGCCATTCATCAAGCAATTCATACGTATCAACGAGTATCTACACCCCTAGAGCGTAATTTCAAGACCTTCGTAAGCGGCAATGGTATTGGGGAACATGTTTTGTGCCTTACGCTCCATCTCAGCAATTTTCTCATCGTTGTACATTGGTTCATGGTGGAAAAGAACCAGACGTTTGGCATTTGCCATGCGAGCAACATCACAAGCCATCTGTGGGGTGCTATGTCCCCATCCCTGCTTGTACATCGCGTATTCCTCTTCGGTGTATTGCGCATCATGGATGATGAGATCGGTGTCGCGAGCAAAATGCACCAGCCGACGGTCCGTATCAAGATACCCTTCCGTATCGCTGGCAAATACCATAGATTTTCCATTCCACTCAACGCGATAGATATAGGTGCCGCTTTTCGGATGGGCATAACTTTTATGGATGCGCACGCAGACAATATCTGGCGTACATTCGATGTAGTCGTGAAAAATGTTGTGTATATGCAAGTTTCCCTGTTCCTGGTCAATAACAACCATTTCAGTTCCTTGCAAACTTCGTATGACCTTGACCGAAGGCATTTCATGCAGGCTCACCGGGAAACTGGGTGGGAGCACCGCATGATTGAGAATTTCCTCAATTTCCTGGTCAAACGTTCGCGGCCCCAGGATATGCAGCGTACTGGTGCCTACATAGGCTGGTACGAAATACGGAAATCCCTGGGTATGGTCGTGATGCATATGCGTCAGCAATATCGTTGCTACAATGGGCTTATTGCCATGTTCTTTGGCACGGCGCATCAAGTCGTTTCCCAGATTAATAATACCTGTGCCCGCATCTATGACGACTGTTTGTTTTCCTACTTGAAGTTCGACACAGGTGGTATTGCCACCATAGTGTACCGTATGTGGTCCTGGAGTGGGATAGCTTCCCCGTGTGCCCCAGAAACGTACAATGAATTTGTCGGAATCCATCTGGCTGACCCTCTCAATGTCATGGCAGGTTTGGGATTGTTTAAGACTCTCCAATGAAAAGCTGTTGAAACTTTTTCCTTCAGAGATTTTTCCAGTCTCGAAGCATTTGAATAAGCAAACGTACTCCCGTTCCGAGCGCACCCTTTGTCTGATATTCCTGGGATGGCTTATCAGCCCATGCAGTTCCGGCGATATCCAGATGCGCCCAGGCATACTCACCAACAAATGCAGAGAGAAACGCAGACGCAACAATAGAGCCGGCTTCCCGTGTTGACGCAATATTTTGCAAGTCTGCGATGGTGCTTTTGACCATGTCTTTATATTCTTGCCATAGGGGAAGTTGCCACACCCGTTCATGCGTTGCTTCACCGGCGTGTATCAGACGATCCTGAAGCTCTTGATTATTGCCCATCAACCCAATGGCATGCGGTCCCAGGGCGATAGTGATAGCCCCGGTGAGGGTTGCAACGTCAATAATTGCATCGGGTTGATAGCGTTGTGCGTAGAAAAGAGCATCAGCCAGGACAATACGTCCTTCGGCATCGGTGTTCAATACTTCGACGGTCTTACCACTCAATGTTTTGATAATGTCGCCCGGTTTATAGGCATTGGCACTGGGCATATTTTCGGCGGCACTCACGAGACCGACGACGTGCAAGGGGAGCGACATATCTCCTAATGCTCGCATTGTTCCCAACACGGCTGCTGCGCCTCCCATATCCATCTTCATATCATCCATGTTTTGCGATGGTTTGATGGAAATTCCCCCTGTATCAAAGGTAATCCCTTTGCCAACCAGACAGATGGTTGGGGTACCGGGTTGGGCGCTCCCATATTCAAGCACGATGAAGCATGGAGGGTTGGCGGAGCCTTTTCCAACGGCCACCAACCCACCAAAATCTGCAATATCCTCACCGCTCATGACCGTTACCTGC
Organism: uncultured Chloroflexaceae bacterium; assembly: GCA_964346425.1. GTDB lineage: Bacteria > Chloroflexota > Chloroflexia > Chloroflexales > Chloroflexaceae > JAAUSY01. Next base: position 3,401 of record CAYFVX010000499.1, read on the forward strand.
AGCCCCAGTTGGGTTTGCAGCCCGCGGGCAACTTCTCCCAGCCGGGCAGGTGTGATATCATTGCCAGGTCCATTGGCAAGATTACGTGCCAGCGCAACGCCATTGACAATAGCTTGTCCTCGCGGTATTCCTGCTTGAGCTGTTTCGATATTGTGTTGTTCACAGATGGTGAGTTGCTCTACCTGGTGCAGTTCATCAGGTTCGTGGGTGCTTTTGTAAGCCAGCAACCGGTACACGGCCAATTCACTGCCTTCCACAAGTGCCTGGGCTTTTTCGTCGGGAGGCACATCTGGCACATCAGGAAAGCTGATACGGTATTCAGATAATTTCAACCGATGGGCTTCACGGCTTGCACGAGCGGCTGCCTGGCGCAGGGTATTGAGCGAAAGTTCTTCTCGTTTTCCCATCCCTACGAGCATCACTCGTTGCGCAGGGATGGCTCCTTGTGGATAAAGCACAATACTCTCGCCCGACTTTCCGTGGAAGTCATTTACTTCGAAGAGTGGTGCTATTTCTTGTGGACATGGTTCTTTCTCACAGATTCCTACCGCGACAAGCGACGAAGGTTCCTGTAAGATTGCTCTCTGAGATATTGTAATGTTCATAGCATGGATAATTCCTCATTGGGGTAAATTTGTCTCTCTGCGTATCCTAACAAACGTGTATCCTGGAAATTCTTGCATATGGCCTCGAAACATTTCAAGACAGAGAAAAACACGATCTGCCAATACTTCTTCATCGGAAAGCCTGGCAGATGCTTCTGCGAAAACGGGTATTATTATCGTTCCTTTGATATGTGGCATTCTGTTGCATTCTCTGTCCTTTT
>CAYFVX010000500.1:0-4225 GCA_964346425.1 uncultured Chloroflexaceae bacterium
ACGTACTCGGGTAAATCTGCTGGTACTACTGCCTCACCAGCGGGTTCGGTAATAGCCGCAGCCGCTTTTGTTTGAGGTTCGGGCGTGTCCGTCGGTTCTGGTGGAGGAATGTCCGTCGGTGCTTGCGTGGGTGTGTTGGTTGGTTCCTCTGCTGGGGTGTTGATTGCTTCCTCTGTGGCAGTGTCGCTCGGTTCCTCCATTGGGGGGGCACCTGGTTCGGTCGTGGAATCCGTGGATGTCTCCTGGTTTGGGGAATGGGTCGGTTGGCTGGTTCGTTCAGGTTCAATAGTTGTACTGGTAGCTTCAGGTGGACTGATCGGTTGTGTCGGTTGCATGGAGGACATACCTCCTTGCAGCCCCCCACAGCCTGTTGTCAGCAGAAGGGTGAAAAGAAGAAGCAGAGTTGCGATTGGGGGAATCCGTGTCAAGTATCGATTCATAGGTTTCCTCTCTTTTCTTTGCACCTGGCACGCTAGAAGGCATAGGCGGATGTTTCATCACGGGGGTGGCGGAGACTATTTTTTCCGAGTTGGCGTGCAGCCATTTCAGGATGGCTTCTGCTTCTTGTAGCGTTTTTTCTAGCGCGTCCATCGGTTCTTCCTTATCATGGCAAAGCCAGAGAAGACGTTCCTGAAATGCTTACGAAGCTGAGAAGTTTCGTAACACGGTTGCCGGTTTGCTTTCCAGGCACAGGTGCGTTTTTTGCATGTATGCAAATTATAGCAGATTTTACGCAAATGTGCAGCATCACGTATGTGTTCACTTTCACGTGAACGACGTATGGATGGTTTGGCACCGCCAACCCCATGCGCTTTGTGTTATCCGAACCTGGTATTACTCGTGGCTTCTCAGTTCGGCCCGCAACTGCTCCGCCTGCTGCGGGTTGCTCATCCCGATAAGGCCAATGAGACCATGTAGATAGGCGCGAAAGTTGGGGTGGTTGTGGCGGTTCTGCGCTTCCAGGCCAGTGCTTCGCGCATTGTGCAGGATAGCCCGCACCTGCCGCCGCAACCGGCGTGGCGTGTTCACCCGATCGTTGACGACGAGACCGGTCACGACCTGGCGTGAAGAGCGGCGGAAGATGCGCGTCTTGTCGGGGTGCAGCACAAACCCCTCCTCCGCGATAATGTGCTTCGCTGTGCGCAGAATATGCAGAGCCGCTTCCAGGCTATCGCCGGAAAAGGTCAGGTCGTCGGCATAGCGTGTATAGGCAAACCCTTGCTTGCAGGCCAGCCCATCCAGTCGCCGGTCCAACCGCCAGGCTATCAGGTTTGCCAGTGCGGGGCTGGTGGGCGCACCCTGCACCAGCGTCCGCGGCGTCACGCTGATGTAATGGCGTTTGCCATCGTGCTCAAACAGTTCGCGGTCGTGCTCGGTGCAAAGCAGGGCCAGCGTGGAAGCGACGGGAAAACCATAGCCCATCCTGATGAACCAGCCACGCACCCGCGGGTAGGTGATGCTAGGGAAAAAGTCTTTGAGATCGAGATTGAGCACAATCGCTTTGCCCGTATGCGGTTGGGCGTTGGAGACAATCGAGCGGCTTTTGACGAACCCGTGCGCATTGCGGCTGGCAGGGACCTTTTCCAGAATCTCGCGCAACACCGTGCGCTGCACCGCTTTCAGCATCTGCTTGGGCGCGAGAATTACCCGTTCGCCGCCACGCCGTTTGGGGATGACAGAGCGGATATAGTGCCAGACAGTATCGGCGGGATCATCGTAGGTAAGCCAGCGCAGATGCCCCACGGGAATGCCAAGCAAATGCGCCAGTTCAGATTCACTCTTGAGTACGGGCAGGTTGTAGCGGTGGAGTTTTGTTTCGTCAGTGCCGGCGTCACGATGCTGTGCAGATGCGCCCCACAGCTCTTCACCAAAGTAGGCGCGGTCACCATGGGGGTAGCACGACGTCCGCTTCCATCGCCGCGAATGGGACCAGTACGACGGCGTTTTTTGCGGTGTGATAGATGCTTCATCCGCCGTTGCTCTGCCTGGCAATCCCTGTAGCAATCGTTGTATCAATTGGAAAAAAGTATCTTTCATAGGGCGGTCCTGTTACTCTCAAGCGTTGGATCGATGTACTCATGTGCGTGCGAGTACATCGGTAAAGAAGTGAAGACTCCAGTATTCCTCCGCGGCGTATCGCCGCAGCTACGGCTAACACGAACCGCCCTATCTGGTTGATAGTATAGCATACGTGTTCGTATTTTGCAAATCTCCCAGTTCTGGTATCTGTTCAGAATTGGGTGAAGAGCCTCTCGCAAAGGCGCAAAGGCGCAAAGGTCCGGGCAAGAGGTCGTCCACGATCTACCATCTATTGGTCGTCCACCGTCTGCCGCAACACCTTTCAAATAATGGTGAAACCCCTGGGAGCGCAGGCGGCTCGCCTGCATTGGAGCGGGCAGGCTGCCCGCGCTCCCAGGAATGCACATGCTTACTTGAAAGGTATTCCCGTCTGCCATCCGCGGTCTACCGTTCCTGCTTCCCTTCCAGCACAAAGCGTAGCGCAAGGATATGCTCGCACGGGCCACGCGCCATCAGGTGCTCCTGAAAGAATGGACAGGTGCAACGGCCAAAGCGCAACCGTCCGCTGGCATCCACCGCCACCTTTACCTCGTGCGTGGCTGTTTCATCCTCCACGCACCCGTTTGCGTGGGTTTCCTGCCGCCGCACATCGGTTGCCTGCGTTTGCGTCACCGCATCAACCCGTACCTTGCCCTGCGCAACCAGGCGGTGGGCAGTTGCCAGCCGTGGATCGGGCTGAAACAGATTGTTGACATCCAGCGGTGTTGCAAACAGTTCGCGCAACCGATAGGCACGCGTTGCCAGATCATACATCACCCGCCCGCCGCGGCAGAGCTGAAACAACGCCGTTTCCACCACCGTCGCAGGCAGCCCCGTATCATCCACCACATGCTCCAGCGTCGCCACTAGATGTTGCTGCAAACAGGCATACACCATCGCCACCTGCTCCGCATCCGGCGCACCCATCGGTGCCAGCAAATCGAAGGTACTCCCGCCGGACCACTCGTTATTCACCCAGTTGGAAAGAGCCAGCGTAAACTGGTACCGACCACAATGGCAGATATAAAAATGCGGCATGCCACGCCCCAGGATAGCGATAGTCACGCGGTCGGCATAGGGCAGCACATGTTGCAGCAGCGAGAGCCGACTGCGCCCCCACAACCGCACCGTGCGAGCGTAGCCCTGATAGTGCGTCCCCTTGAGCGTAAACCGCTCCTCCCACGGCTCCAGCACGACCTGCACCGGCTCATCCGGAACCAGTTCATAGCGGATGGCACGCGGCGAGGAACGTGCTTTATGCTCTTGTAGATAGGCGATAATCGTCAGCAGATCAACCGGGCGCACCTCCAGGAACCAGGGACGCATCGTCATCGCGCCCTGCACCTGCAAGAAGCCACGCAACCAGCTTTCCGGCAGGTCTACCTTGCGCTCAAAGTGGGACGGCACCGTCCCGCCACCATTGTTTGTGCTGACGCCAAAGCCTCCTGCGCCCACCGTAAACAGCGTGCGCCGCGAACTGCGCATATCGAGCAGGGCATCGCGGAGCGTGTGGGTAAAATCAATATTTGTGGTGCCATAGTTGACCACACCTGCTGGCTCAAACACATCAAAGGGAGCCGATACCCGCGCATAGCTCGACTCGTCATTGCTAAAGGCTTCAAAGAAAAGCTGGTCATGATGCACGGTAATCACCGGATCGAGCAGCAACCACAACAGCCTTTTCCGCCTGCCAACATCCATAAGAGAGCGCATATCACGCAGCATATCTTGCGTGCGGCGCATATCGCTCAAGATAACCTCGTGCAACGCAACCATCAGATTGCGCAGCAGCAACGGCTCCTTCACCCGCCCCTGAAACGCGACCGGCGGGCGATGCAGGTTGGTGGCAAAATCGAGGGCCGACTCGTTCAGCGTCGTCGTAAGCGTGGTATGCTGATTGTACGCAAATGCAACTTCCATTCTCTGCCTCTCTGCGCCTCGGATAATGAAATGACTTCCTACCACAGATGCCCACAGATACACACAGATTATACCAGTATGGTATTATTCCTCGCTGCCGCTCTGTGCCTCTGCGCCTCTGCGTTTTTCCTACTTCTCCCCAGGCGGGTATCATGCTGGCACGGCCAGTTCGCGGCGCAAACGCACAAAGCTCACCATGATCTGCTTGCTGATAGCCTGTCTACTGCGAAAATCCATCGTCTCTTCC